>JAFDCZ010000126.1 GCA_019312665.1 Deltaproteobacteria bacterium
GCTAAGCTCGTGCCATGCTCGAGAACGCGAAGGACTGGATGCGCACTCTGCTGTTTGCAGCGGGTGTCGCGGTCGTATGCGGGACGCTCGTTTCTGCGGTGTCCGTGTGGCTGGAGCCGCGTCAGGCGCGGAACACGCAGCGCGACCGGGAGGCGGTTCTCCAGTCGTTGCTCGCGTGCCAGCCCGAGCTCGTCGCGTTTCTCGAGGACGCCGCCGGGGCTGGCCTGGCCGGGTTGGACGCGCGGCTCGTCGACCTCGACACCGGGTGCTATGCGCCGCGTGCCGACGCGCTCTGCTTCGACGTCGAGGCGGCCGCCGCGGATCCGCACCAGCGGCTGACGCTCTCACCCGAGCAGGACATCGCGTCGATCGGCGTCCGTCCGAATCAGGTCGTCGTGTATGAGGTCCGCCGTGATGACGAGCTCGCGTTGTTGGTGCTGCCTGTCTACGGGCTGGGCTACGGATCGCGGCTCGACGGCTTCTTGAGCCTGGGAGGAGACCTCGACACGGTCTCGTCTCTCGTCTTCTACGCGCATGGCGAGACGCCAGGCATGGGCGCGCGCATCGGCGACACGGACTGGCAGGCTGCGTGGCGGGGCAAGCGGACTCGCGACGAGACGGGCCGTCTACGAATCGGCGTCCGCGTGAGACCGAGCGGCGGGGAGTCGCCTTACGAGATCGACGCGATGACCGGCGCCACCCGGACGGGCGTGGGCGTGACGAACCTGCTGCGCTTCTGGCTCGGCGACCTCGGCTACGCGTCGCTGATCCGCAACCTGGAGTCCGGCGCGCGCTGCGTCGGCGAGCCGGCCTAGCGCCCGATGCTCGAGTCCTGGCCAGGTGCTGCCGGAGAGCGCTGGCACCGGGCTTGCGGAATGAGGACATCGTCGCCGAGGTTCTCGAATCCACCTTCAGCGACGGGTGCCACCCAGCCAGGGCGCGGTCTGTACCTACGAGCAAACCATCGGTGAACTTCGAGAAGCCTTCAAGGCTCCAATCGTCAGAGTGGACGATTTCTTCGGACTCATCGAGGTGAAGCTCAAAGAGAGCTACAGGAACGGAGCTCAAGCAGAACGCCGCAAGGCAAACAGCAAGAGCGACGTTCAGGAGAAGAAGGCTTAGCGCCTTCTTCTCTTTTTGGCTGACTTCAGCCAAGAACTCAACGAAGCGTTGATTAACCGTAAGTCCTCGGCCATTCTCGCGTCTTCGCGGCCGAAAGGTCAACACCCGCATTTCTCTCGGGATTCCGACGACTTGAGTTCGCGCGCCAGGGTGACCGTGCCCGGGTTTCGGACGGCCCGAAGCGTGGCCTCCCGTAGATAGGCGCGCGGCTCGACCCTGCACAGCTTTGCCGACTCGATGAGTGAGTAGAAGAGCGCCGCTGTCCGCGTGCTTCGCGCAACTCGCCCGCCAGCATCTCGAGGCGATGGAACAGCCGCGCGTTCTCCTGCTCCAGCAGGAGCGCTGCCTGACGCAGCCGCTCGATCTCCGTCTCCGTCTCCAGGTTCAGCAACGCTGGGCCTCGTGGAGGAACGATGTCGGAACTTGCGGGGAGGTCGTTGGCGGGGAGAGCCGTAGAGCACCGGGCAACGTACTGCCTTCGAGGAAGAGCGCAAGCTCGCTAGGCGTCAGCTCGCACACTTCTTGCTCGTCACGCAGCCACAGCGAAGCAAAGCGTCCGCGCTCGAGTCGCTTCTGGTAGATACACAGACCTGTCCCGTCCCACAGCAGCACCTTCGCGCGTGTGCGGCGACGGTTCGTGAAGAGAAAGAGATCGCCGGAGAGCGGATCGGCCTTCAGCTCCGAAATGACCAGCGCGTAGAGACCGTCGTACTGCTTTCGCATGTCCACGGGTCGCGTGTAGGCGAAAACGCGAACGCGGCGCGATAGGCCGATCACGCGAGCAGGCGGAGGAGGTGCGCTGCCTGCTCCACCGCGAGGCCCTCGATGCGGACACCGCTCGGTGCGATCAGCGTCAGCACCACCAGCGGCTCGGGCTCGGGCAGCACCTCGACCGGGCGCAGCACCGGCACCTGGGCAGCTCGACGGGCTCGCGTGTTCCATCGCTGGAGCTTGCGAACGTCGAGGCCGGTCTCCCGGGCGAGCAGCGCCCAAGCCGCTCCCGCCTTGCGGCGACGGACGGCATAGCGGCATACCTCGTCGCGCACCTCGCGTGAGACGCGGGGTCGCAGGCTACCGGTGGTGGTCTCCTTGATCAGGTCTCGGATCTGGTGGGCGTTCGCCATCGAAAGGTCCTCCGTGATGGATGAGCACGGAGACCTTCCGGTCAGATCACGCTTCGATCAAGACGGGGTAGACCGAGGACGTACGATTCAACCACTGGCTGCGGAGTCGTCATCTCAGGCTGCGGCCTCGGCATGGACCTTCTCCATGTCCACTCTGGTTCCCCGGTCGCTGCAGCCGGGCGATTGCATCAACACCATCGGCTGCAGATGGAAATAGCCACCGGCGAGCTGGATCGGATTCAAGGGGCTGGGGGTCAGTGACTGGTAGGAGTCATGGTCCTTGAACATGAAGGGTTCCCAGGCGTGATAGATGACCACCTGGCCGGGCTTCAACGCGGGCGATACCGCGGTCTGGATCTCGAACTCACCGAGATCGTTGTAGACGCGCACACGGTCCCCATCACTGATTCCGCGGCTCTCGGCATCGCCGGTGCTCGTGAAGATCACCGGCTCACCCCGTTGTAGCCGCAAGAGCGGCTTGCTATCACGCCATGCCGCATGGATCGACCAGCGGTTGTGTCCCCCGGTCATCTGAAGCGGGTAGTCACCTCCGATGCGTGGGTTGTCCTTGTGGACCGGTAAGACCTCTCCCATTTCCTGATGGAAGGGGTGGTCGATATAGAACTGCAGGCGCCTCGTCAGCGTGGGCCAGGGGACCTTCTTCTGCACGTGCCAGCTGTTGCCCACGATCGTCTTGTCCGGCTCGATGTCCGCAGCGTTGCCGATGTAGACGGCACCCATGCCCACCTCGGTGAATCGCTCGAAACCCTTCTGCTCGAGCTCGTCCCAGCTGATGCCGTTCAGATTCGTGGACAACTCCAGCATCTCCTGGAGCAGATCTGCTGGATTGTCTTCGGTGAACCGCCTCTGGAAGGTGAACTCCTCGTAGCAATCGTCCAGACGCCGCTCTTCACCGTGTCGATCTGCATAGGTGGTGATGCCGCGGGCGATGGCGGTTTCCTGGATCTTCTTCATGAGCAGGCAGTGGAATACCCAGTCCGTCTTCGACTCGCCCACCGGGTCCACTGCTTCCGTGCTGATGTGACTGAAGGGCACGAGAGCGGATGACCAGGCGATGTCTTCTCTCTCGTAGTAGCCCGCTGCCGGGAGCACGTAGTCGCTGTAGCGGGCCGTGTTGCTCATGCGCAGCTCGAACGTGACCATCAGATCCAGCTTGGGCAGCATGTGCTCGATCAGCTTGTCGTAGCCACGCACGCGGCGGAAGGTATTGCCCCCGACGCTGAAGAAGATACGCGGCGCCTTCTCCGGCACGAACTGCCAGGCATTTGCGACCGCCTCCTCGAGGTACTCGGAGAACTCCCGGTCGAGATCGGGATCCCAGCGCTTGGCACCGCCGTAGTGTTCCTTGAGCCCGCCGTGCTCGTAGTAGAGCAGGGCCGATGCAATGGTGCCGCCACGGGCATAGTCTTCGCGGGCGAAGTGGTAGAGCATCATCTCGTCGGAATAGCCCGCCAGTTTCAACTTGATGATCTCGGGCGCCATCTTTGCCGTCATCAAGCCGATGGCGATCTTGGGCGAGTACTTGCCACTGGCGACATTGAGGGGATCGACGCCTGAAAGGGAAAGCATCGGAATCGCCGCATAACCCGCACCCCGCCTGCCGAACTGACCGGTCAGGGCGAACACCAGCAGGATGCTTCGCTCCATCTCCATGCCGTGATAGAACTTCGAGAAGTTGGTCTGGCTGATGGTCGAGCACGCTCTGGCGTTGGCGATGCGTCTCGCCAGATTGCGCGCATTCGCGGCTGGGACGCCCGTGATCTTGGCGGTCTGCTCCGGCGTGTAGTCTCGCAGCTGCAACTTCGTGCGTTCGAAGACCGTCGTGACCTTCACCGTGCCTTCGCTGGTCGCGACCTCGAAGACTCCCTCCAGCGCCGGTTCGATGCCCTCCAGGTCCAGGCTGCTCTTGGGGGCTTCGACCACCTTCTTCTTGGCGGAATCGAAGAGGTAGAACACGTCCTCCGCACCGCCTGCACGCATGTCTCTCTCGCGCAGGAACTCCTCGGTGTCGAGACGCACCAGCAGCGGCATGTCCGTCTGCTCGGCCATGAATTCGGGTTTGTAGAGCTTCTCCTCGACGATGACCTGAGCCATCGAGAGCGCCAGCGCCGCATCACTGCCGATGTTGACCGGCATCCATTCGTCGGCGTGAATCGAGGAAGGGTTGAAGTCGGGTGCAATGGTAACGACGTAGGCTCCGTTGTAGCGGGCCTCGTAGATGAAGTGTGCGTTGGGGATGTGCGTGTAGTTCGGGTTGCCACCCCAAATCAGGATCAGATCACTGTAGTGGAGGTCATCCATCGAGCTGGTGAATGTGAGCTTGCCGGTGGTCGTGGTCACCCCGGGCATGTGATCGCCCATCTCGGTCGTGTTTTCCAGGATGGGTGTGTCGAGCGCGAAGGCGCCGCGCGTGAGACCAAGGCCATGGCAGCCGTTGCTCGATGAGGAGCCGAGATCCCAGTAGATCGATCCGGGGCCGTCTTCTTCCGAGATCATGGCATCGACGAATTTCTCGGCAATCTCGCTGAGGGCCTGGTCCCAACTGATCCGTTGCCACTTTCCTTCGCCGCGCTCGCCGGTCCGTTTCAGCGGCGTGGTGAGGCGCGATGGGTCGTACATGCGGTCGCTATAGCAGCCCCCCTTCTGGCAACCGCGGGGATTGAAGTCGGGTACGTCGGGGTTCGTCTGCTCGTAGTCGGCCACCTGCTCCTCGCGCCAGACGATGCCATCCTTGACGTAGACGTTCCATGCGCAGCGTTGATAGCCGCAGTTGGCAAAGTGAGTTCCCTTGACCACACGATCCCAGGTCCACTTCTTCGCGTAGATATCATCGAGTCCGTCGTAGCTGACTCTGTCTCGAATCGCAGACCGGTTCGTGTCGACGGGGCTCTCGCCGAATCCGCAAGCCGAGAGATTGAAGAGCGACAGAGCCACCGTTCCGCCGGTCGCCTGCAAGAATCTCCTTCGGGTCAGGTCTGCTGCCATGAGATTATCCTCGAATGGTGTGAACGATCGCGGTCGGAGGTCGACCGCCGGCTCTACTCCGGGGTCGGAAGCTCCAACAGTCCGGCCAATAAGCGGGTCACTACGTTGTTTCGCTCGAACGCCAGGCCATTCTCCTCCGGCATGAACCCGAAATGAACCAGCTGCTGAGCCACTCGCATCATGATTGCGCTGAAGTGGGCCGCCGCGAAGATTTCGTAGTAGTCGAGATTCTCGACGCTGCGCCCCATTTTCTTCTCGTAGCGAGCCACCGTCTCCGCACGCGAAGGCAGCCCCGGAATGCGGGGCGTATCGAGCCCCTCGCTGTGGTGGCGATCGAGAAAGAGCCACCAGGCGAGATCCTGCTCGGGATCACCGAGGACGGCCATTTCCCAGTCCAGGACTGCAACGCATTCGCCCTGGCGAAAAATCATGTTGCCGATGCGGGAATCGCCCCAGACGAGGCTCGGAGTCTCGGGCTCTTCCGGCTGATTCTCCACCAGCCAGCGCAACGCCGGCTCGATGGTAGGGTTGGGAATTCCGCGTGCGGCCCAGTCGTAGTAGCTCGCCATCGAGTTGAGCTGCTTCGTGAGGTGGGTCTCTCCGGGTGACTTGCACTCCAGGAATCCCATTCCCAGGTCTTCCCAGTCGAGTTTGTGGATATCCACCATGGTGTCCAGGCAGCTCCACCACACCTTCTGTTGCTCTGCTTTCGGGGCCTCTTTGAGCCAGCCCTCCGTGTGATAAGGGGGATTGTCGGGGGGAATCCGTCCCTCGACTCTCTCCATCACGTAGAAGGCCGCGCCCAGCACGCTCGCATCGTCTTCGATGCCCAGCAGCGCGGGTACCGGGACCTGGGTCTTCTTGCCCAGGATGTCCATGATGTTGTACTGCAGAGATAGATCGTATTCCGGAAAGACCCCGGGGCCCGTGGGTTCGATTCGAACCACGTAGCCTGCTTCTCTTGCCTTGCCGCGCTCGTCCCAGTGCAGGTCGAAGAGGAGCGTTTCATTCGAAAACCCCGTGGCCGAGGGCTTGGCAAGACCGATGACCTCCAGGTTGCGGGCGTCCGGCAGCCGTTCCTGAAGCCATGGCGCGAGTTGCTTGGCGGTGAGTTCGAGATCACGTTGGGGCTGTTCGGGCATCGCTCGGATCTTCCTTTCGTTCTGGCCCTCGATTCGAGGGCTGCGCAGATAGCTCGCAGCCCTGCGCTAGGCCGGCTCGGCCGAGCGGTTCGACTCGTACCATCCGATCATGGGATCGCTCCCATCCTCTGGATGCAGGCGAATCAAGGCGCGCCGATAGATGGGCCGCCGGGGCGGATCCAGGACGTGGGTGAGGTCGATTTCCGTGCCGGATATGACCTCCAGGCGGAAGGCGAGCTTCTCGCCCCCGGCCGTGGCGATCTGAACCGTGCCCTTCACCGGCGAGAGGGGGGCGTCGTCGTCGTGTTCGAAGTCGAGGTTGACATCGCTCAGGTTCTCGGTGCCCTGCTTGTGGAAGTAGCCGATCTTGATCGGGTCGATGCCCGGGATCCGCACGTCGGTGCACAGGAAGCGCATGTCCTCCCGGTTGGCGACCACGACGGTCCACTCCATGTTCCAGGCGCGTGGTCCCCAGGAGTGATCGCGCTCTCCTCGCCCTTCGAAGGACGTGGTCTGCCCCCCTGCCATCAGCTCGCCCTCTAGTGCGATGGGTTGCTCGAAGCGGCAGGCGTCGAAGCCCTCGGAGCTGTGGCCCGCTACGTCGCCGCGCCCGGTGGTGTGGGCGGCTCCAATGGCACTGATTTCGAGGTCCGCACCCATCTCTTGAATTTGACCTGTCCGGGGCCCCGAAACGACGCGGCCAAAGCCGTGGAAGCGCAGGCGCCCTTTCCGCAGTGCCTGGCTCGGGTCCCAGGAAAACTCCAATCCCCAGCCGCGATACGCCACACGGGGAAGCTGGAGATCGCCGAGCGGCAGGCGCGGCTCCTCGAGGACGATCCACTCACCGTTCTGGTAGAGGAAGAACCAGAACCAGACCCGGCGTTGGACCGGGTGCATGCCGATGCGACAGTGGCCCGCCACGGTGCCGTCGGCGTTGAAGAAATCCCAGAACCAGGATTCATTCCACCACTCGACGTCGGGATCGTAGGGGTGGGCGCCCTCGTCTTCGGGCAGGATCCCGAAGGAGGTGGCTTCTTCCAAAGACAATTCCGGAACCTTCATGTCGTCTCCTATTGCATCCACAGCTTGCGGGTCACGGCCACGAGGAAATCCGTCTGCTCGCGAATGGCTGATTTCGACAACGGGTCCTTGCCGAGAACCTCTCGGTGAATGGGTGCCATGGTGAAGTAACCGATGAGCATGTTGTTGATCCCCATGATCAACAGGCGAAGTTGCGCGGGCGACCAGCCACCCGCATCGCTGCCGCTGGGCATCAGTCTCGTCGCCTTGCGAAAGAGGGGGCGGTAGAGCGTGACCAGGAGCTTCTCGAGCTGCTCGCCGCCAGTCAGGGCTTGCATCTGAATCAGGCGCGGGAGATTGGGGTGATTTGCCAGGTGCTGCATGGTCTGCTCGAGCTGCTCGCGGCCGGAGCGGGCCGAGAAGCCGGCGGCGATGAACTGGTCGAGGGTGGCGAAGAAGGGCTCGAAGAGGCGCGCGAGCACCGCTTCGTAGATCTTCTCCTTGCTCTCGTAGTGCTTGTAGAGACTGGGGGCTCGAATCTCGACCCGATCGGCGATCTCGCTCATGGAGCTGCCTTCGAAGCCCTTGGCGGCGAAGAGCTCCTCGGCGGCGTCGAGGATGCGGTCGGCGGTGCGTAGGCTGGAATTGGCCAAGGGGCAGCTCCTCAGTCGCGTAGATGTCAGCGTAGGCTAATGATCGTTAGCCTGCAAGCTGGGCCCATCCCAGCGATCACATCCTTGTGGTTTCGAAGGGGGCATCCAGCGTTGTTGTCGGGTCGGGGGTGATCTTCGGCTGGTAGCGCGATACCGAGACGAGGCTGACGCGGAACCCGAGCCTCGACAGCGCGGCTCGGTTCTTCCGCACTCGCCGGTGGCGGCGGAAGCCTTCGCGATGCCAGCGCACACCGGTCTCGGGTCGGACGACGACTAGGGAATCCTTCCAGTACTGCGAAGCGGACCAGGGCGCGCATGGGGAACGAGATGCTGCACGAACTCTCGGGGGGAACGAGTCTGAATTTGGGAATCGGTCAGGTGTATCATCCGAGGATGGGCGTCGACGGCGGGGCGAAAGAGCTGAGCGATTTCAAAGCGGACGAATATTGAGAACGCACACGAGCCTGAACCGGTTGCGACGGCGGAGGATGACATGGATCTGACGCGAGAGGAGTTGTTGGAGGCCTACCGCACGCTGCGGATGATCCGGGCCTTCGAAGAGAAGCTCAACGAACTCGTGACGGCTGGAAAGATGGGGGGCTTCTTGCACCTCTACATCGGTGAGGAGGCGGTGGCGACCGGCGTGTGTTCCCACCTGGGAGTTCGGGACTGGGTGGCATCGACGCATCGCGGGCACGGGCACTGCATCGCCAAGGGCGTCGACATCCGAGCCATGATGGCCGAGCTCTTCGGCCGCGCGACCGGGACGAGCCGAGGTAAGGGCGGCTCCATGCATATCGCCGACGTCCAACAGGGAATGCTCGGTGCGAACGGGATCGTTGGTGCGGGGATCCCGCTGGCTACAGGTGCGGCGCTCAGCGCCAAGCTCAAGGGGACGGGCGGCGTGGCGGTCGCCTTCTTCGGAGATGGCGCCACCAACCAGGGGCAATTCCACGAGTCGCTCAACATGGCTGCGAACTGGAAGCTCCCGGTGGTCTACGTGGTCGAGAACAACGGTTACGGCGAGTTCACGCCCACCGACTTCGTGGTCCCGGTGAAGGATATCGCGACACGTGCCGGCTCCTACGCCATGCGGAGCGAGATTGCCGATGGCATGGACTTCTTCGACGTCTATGAGAAGGCGGGCGAGGCGATCCGCCGTGCCCGGGCCGGCGAGGGCCCGACGCTCCTCGAGTGCAAGACCTATCGCTTCGCGGGTCACTTCGTGGGCGACCCGCTCGCCTACCGCGCCAAAGAGGAGGCGGAGGACTGGATCCAGAATCGCGACCCGCTCGCGCGCTTCGAGGGCCAGGTGCTGGAGGCGGCACTCGTGGAAGCAGACGATCTGCGCCGCATCGACCACGATGTGGAAGAGGAGCTGGCCGCCGCGGTGGTCGATGCCGAGGCGGCGCCCCCTCCAGGCCTCGAGGAGTTACTCACGGACGTGTATGCAAGAGGTGAGTCATGAGTCGAGTACTCAGCGTGTCCCAGGCCATCAACGAGGCACTCACGATCGCCATGGAGACGGACCCCGATGTCATTCTTCTCGGGGAGGACGTCGCGGGCGGAGGCACGCGCTCGGGAGATGACGTCGAAGAGGCGGGCGGGGTTCTCGGCACCACCAAGGGGCTCGTGACGAAGTTCGGACCGGACCGCGTGCTCGATACGCCCATCAGCGAAATGGGTCTCATCGGAACAGCGGTGGGTGCCGCCGCCACGGGGCTGCGGCCGGTGGCGGAGCTCATGTTCATCGACTTCCTCGGCACCTGTCTCGATCCGCTGCTCAACCAGGCGGCAAAGCTCCGCTACATGTTCGGCGGCAAGGTGCGCGTGCCGCTAACCGTGCGCACGGTGACGGGGGCGGGCATGCAGGCCGCGGCGCAGCACTCGCAGAGCCTCTATTGGATGACGGCGGGCATCCCCGGCCTCAAAACCGTGATCCCCTCGAACGCCGCGGACGCGAAGGGGCTGCTCCTCGCTGCGATTCGAGACGACGATCCCGTCATCTTCTGCGAGCCCAAGCGCATTCTCTTCCAGGCAGGCGAGGTGCCCGAGGGCGACTACGAGGTGCCGATCGGGGAGGCGGCGGTGGTTCGCGAGGGGAGCGACGTCTCGCTGATCGGGATGGGGGCCACGGTCGCCACCGCGCTCGAGGCTGCCGAGTTGCTGGCCGCCGAAGGCAAGAGCGCCGAGGTGCTCGACCTGCGCTCTCTCGCGCCCCTGGATGAGGATGCAATCCTCGCCACGCTCGAGAAGACGGGCACGGTCGTGGTGGTCGACGAATCCACGCCCCGCTGCGGGATCGCCAGCGACGTGGCCGCGCTCTGCGTGGACCGTGGCTTCGACTTCCTGAACGCGCCCGTCAAGAGAGTCACCGCTCCTCACGCGCCGGTCCCGTACAACAAGGCACTCGAAGACGCCTACATCCCGTCCGTGGCGCGAGTCATCGAAGCCGTCCGGGAGTGCGGGATCTAGCGTGAGTACCACCGCGATCGCGATGCCGAGACTCGGAATGACCATGGAGGAGGGGACGGTCGTCGAATGGCCCATTGCAATCGGAGATAGCGTCGTAAGGGGCGAGACCGTCCTCATCATCGAAACGGAGAAGAGCGAGGTCGAGGTCGAAGCCACCGCGTCGGGAGTGCTCCGGCACGTCTACGTCGAGCCCGGCGAGACCGTTCCCTGTGCGACGATTCTCGGCGCGATCACGGGGACAATGGATGAGCCGTTCGACCCGGATGCCTTTGCCGCGGAGCACCGGGGCCCGCAGCCGGCTGCGAGTGTGCAGCCCGTTCCAGCGGTTCGGCCGGGGGCGGGCGCGGCCCGCTCTGCAAACCAGAGAGCACCCGGCGGACACAAGGCGGTGGCACCCGTAGCGCGTGCGCTCGCTCGTAAGCTCGGCCTGGACCCCGAGGTCGTGCACGGAACGGGGCCGGGCGGTCGCGTGACGAAGCAGGACGTGGAAACCCATGCCGAGGCGCGCGAGCGGCTCGTAATGGTCGAAGACGGTATCGCCCTCGAGGTGTTGCGCGAGGGCGAAGGCGACCCCGTGCTCCTGCTACCGGGTTTCGGAACCGACGTCTCCTCCTTCGCCTTGCAGGCGCGTGTCCTCGCCGAGCATCACGCCGTGGTGGGCGTCAACCCGCGCGGCGTTGGTCTGTCCGATGCACCGGATCTTCCCCGCTACGAAGTTGCGCGCTCCGCCGCCGACGCAGCCAGCGTCCTCGACGCCCCGGCCCACATCGTGGGCGCGAGCCTCGGCGCGGCCGTCGCGCTGGAACTCGCGCTTTCCCACCCCGACCGGGTTCGTTCGCTCACGCTCATCACCCCCTTCGTCGAAGCGACCCCCCGCCTCCTTGCTGTAACCCGCGCCTGGTGCCGGATCGCCGCCCAGGTCGATGCTGAAGCCCTTGCCCTCGCCCTCGCCCCGTGGCTCTTTTCCGAAGGCCTCCTCGCCGATGACACCATCCGAGAACGAACCCTCCGTGGCCTCACGGCGAGCGTCGCGAAGGTTCCGGCCGCGACTCTCGAGCGCACCGCGGCGGGGATCACCGCGTGGTCGGGTGCAAGGCGCAACGATCTCGGCAAGATTGCTGCACCTTGCCTGGTGCTCGCTGCCGGTGCCGATCTTCTCACGCCCCATGCCGACACCATCGCAGCCGCGATCCCGGGTGCGAACCTGATCGCGTTCCCGGGCTCGGGCCATGCCCTCGCCATCGAAGTCTCCGGTCGCGTGAGTGAAGCGATCCATTCGCACGTTCGTCGAAATACCGGGCTCCGGATTCCCGACTCAATTCCGTAGCTCCAGGCATCACATCGGAGTAGCTTCCGCCCCATGCATCCCCGTACCCGTTACGCGAAGAGCGGCGACGTACACATCGCCTATCAGGTATTTGGGGACGGCCCCCTCGATATGGTCGTGATCCCTGGTTTCATCTCGAACGTGGAGATGCCCTGGGAGTGGCCGGAGGTCGGTCGCTTCTTCGAGCATCTCGGCTCCTTCGCACGCGTCATCGCCTTCGACAAGCGGGGCACCGGCCTCTCGGACCGTGGCGTCGGCGTGCCGACGATCGAGGAGCGCATGGACGACGTGCGAGCAGTGATGGATGCAGCCGGCTCCGAGCGTGCTGCACTTTTCGGTATTTCTGAAGGCGGCCCGATGTCCATCGTCTTTGCGGCGACCTACCCGAAACGGACGCACTCGCTGGTTCTCCTGGGCTCGTTCGCGCGGTTTTCCAAAGCAGACGACTACCCGTGCGGATTGGCGAAACAGCAGCTCGAATCCATGTTCGAGAACATCGAGAACAACTGGGGCACCGGTAACGATCTGGGTTATTTCGCACCATCCATGGCGGGCGATGAGTGGGCGCGCGAACAGTGGGGGCGCGTTCAGCGGCTCGGGGCCGGGCCGCGCGAAGCCGCCGCGATCATTCGCATGAACGAGAAGATCGATGTGCGGCCCGTGCTGGAGACGCTCCATGTTCCGACTCTCGTGATTCATCGTATCGGCGACAGAATCATTGACATCAGAAATGCCCGACTCATGGCGGAGCGGATTCCGGAGGCTCAATTACTGGAGCTTTCCGGTGACGATCACCTGCCGTACTTCAGAAATTCGAGTCAGATCCTCGACGCCATTCAAGAGTTCGTAACCGGTTCCCGCTCCATCCCCGTCGGAATCGACCGGGTTCTCGCGACCGTCCTGTTCACCGACATCGTCGACAGCACCGTCCGTGCGGTCGAACTCGGTGACCGCCGCTGGCGCGAGCTGCTGTGCGACCACCACGCCCGTGTCCGGGAGGAATTGCGTCGTTACCGCGGGCAGGAGGTCGATACTGCCGGCGACGGATTCTTCGCGACCTTCGATGGACCGGCGCGCGCCATTCGATGCGCGCGTGCCATTCGGGATTCCGTCGAAAGTCTCGACATCCGCCTACGTGCGGGCCTGCACACCGGGGAGTGCGAGCTGCATGAGGGCGGCGTGGCCGGCATCGCCGTCCACATCGGTTCACGCGTCGCCGCGCTCGCCAACGCCGGAGAGGTCCTGGTCTCGAGTACGGTAAGAGACCTCGTCGCCGGATCCGGCATCGAATTCCAGGAACGAGGCCCGCACCAACTCAAGGGCATTCCCGGTGAGTGGCAGCTCTACCAGGTCACGGACTGAGCCCGACACGCTGGTTGTTCTCGAGATTCCTTTGCGACCTCTGATGGCCTCTTGTCCGAGGATGAATGCGGAGCGCCGGGTGAAAATACTGAGAAATTCCAACGCGGACGAAAATCGAGAACGGACAGGCCGTCTGTGCTATGGAGCGAACATACGGCTGAACGCCGAAGAGAGTCTTCCGCGAC
>JAFDCZ010000266.1 GCA_019312665.1 Deltaproteobacteria bacterium
GGTCGTGGCTGACGGCGGCCCATCGAAACCCGGTCCCCGCCTCCGAACGATCGATCCAGAACTGAAGCAGCCGATCACTCTCGGATGGAGACGCCGCGGGTAGAAAAATCGGCTTGCCCTTCGCATCGAGGCATTCCCCCGAGTACACGCAAACCTCCGATTCCTTCCAGAGTTCGAACATGCCCACCGCGTGAAGCCGGGAGAGCGGCTCCAACATCAACCGCCGTCCTCGAAGGGTCGGAACTCTCAAGCCGGAAACGAAGCCCTACTTGGGGCCGTCGATCGGAAGGCCCGCCTCTTTCCAGGCTGCCATGCCGCCCTCGAGGTGAAAGACCTTCTCAACTCCCGCAGCGCGAAGGGCCGTCTCCCCTTTCCGGGCACGAGGGCCGACCATGCAATACAAGGCGACTCCGTGGGGTGCATCGATCTCGCCGATCCGCTCTGCCACCTCATCGAAGGGGATGTTCACGGCGCCCGGAATATGGCCGGACGCGTATTCCTCGGCCGTGCGAACATCGATGGTCACCGGTGCCGTTCCAGCTTCACGTCGATCATGAAGCTCTCCAGCACTGATGCTAGGCGCCAGGTCCGCATCTTCGGCGACAGCTCCCACCGCCAGGAGGGAAACCAGAACCAGGAACGGAATGAAGCGAATCATGGGTACTCTCCTTCGAGCAGCTCGCCGCGCGGCGATCTCCAGGTTCCTCGGGGTTCGTGATTGGAACGCTCAGCCTGGACCACGAGAGTCTTCGAACGAGCCTCAGTCTATCACGGATCCTCGGGAGCCCGTGGAGCGTCCGCTAGCAGGTGGAAGACGCGCGTACACACGTGAGACTGGCCAGCCACGCTTCGCCCCGGCCCGACGGCCCGCGCCACCCCGCCCGCGGTGCGGCATGTAGTGTACGCGGAGACGTCGCGATCGCGGGTGTAGTACACGAAGCAACGGCCTCCGCGATCGGGGGGCTCCAGCTCTCCGCCAGCTGCGCGACACTCCGCATGGGATCCGGGAGGCGGCGCCCCTTCGAACATCGCTTCCTGACCTCGTGTAGCCGCATCTTGCGAGCCCGCGCAGCCAAGAAGGATCGCAAACAACACAAAGATTTTCGCCATATCGATTCCTTGAATCTCACCGACGAACCCTCACCCCTCGGATGGGTAGGGCTCACTCAGCCGTGGTTTCGACGGCGGGCGACGCCGTACCAGCCTCTCGAGCGAAGAGTTCCGGAAGGAAGCTCGCGAGATGATTCATCTCTTCCGCACAATGAACCAAAAGGTCTCGGCTGAGCCGTCGGGGAATCAATGAGCGCCGGGCGAAGCGGGTTCCGAGAACGCGGTCGATCGGGTTCCCTTCACGTAGATTGCGAACGCGGACCTCGCCGATCCAGAAGCGACTGCGCATCTCGCAGCCCTCTGGCGTCTCGCGAATGAGGTGGACCAGGTAGCCGGTGTCGACAGGTCGGTCGCTGAAACCCACCCGGGCACAGATCGCCGTGCTGACCCCGGCTTCCTTGAACGAATGCTCTGCCAAACCAAAATCGCGAGGCTCGTGGAAGGAGATGGCGAGCCGATGAATGGCCGGGCCCACGTACTCGTCGACGTAAGAGGTGTTTCCGATGTACTTCTGCCGATCGCTGAGACCTGCCACATCCGAGCGCTCGTAGCGCAGCTGCGTAAAGAGATGCGCTTGCGGATGCCAGAGCTTGTATCGCTCCGTTTCGGCTCCATGCCAGCCGAACCACCAATCGATCATCTCCCCAGTGGCACCGGGAAACCGCGTAAGAACGGCGACATGGGAGGTCCCATCAGAGAGGCTCGCCCAGCCAGTCTCCAACGGGAGGTATCCGGGCTCGAGGAGACGATTGACATCCGATCTCGGAAGGACATCGCTTGGTTTGGCCTCTCCCTGACGAAGCACCTGCTCGACGTGATCGGGCAGGGGATCCAGTTCCCAGCGAAAGAACCGCTCGTACGGCTTGCCCCTGAGCTCGGTGCGGAGGATTCCGAGATGGATTCGACGCTTGCGATCGAGCGAAACCTCTCGTTCTCGCAACAGGGATACCTCCGGTGGTGCCGCCCAGCCGCACCGACCCACGCCGAGCCGCCTGAGCTGGGCTCCACCCTACCATGGATCCGTCTGACGCTCGCCGCACCGCGTCAGTTGCAGCGTCTCGTCGAAAGCTGACGAGCTGGAGAACCCTCAGTGTCCGTAGGCCTCTCGGCTAGTCAGCCTCACCTGCAAGCCATCGCAATGCGTCGTCTCGATTGCGGAACACGCGTATGAGAACACCCGAGTGCGCGCGGTACGCTTCGAACAATCGCATCATCCCGAAAACCGCGTCGGCCTTCGCCACCATGGCGACGCGCGAGCCCGCGGCGTTCTGGTCCTCGTCTCGCAGAAACCTTGCGGCATCGCTCACGGCTTCTGTCGGCAAGGTGATCTCGACCGTCTCGGAGAAGTCGACCAGCTCACGCAAAGGCCGGTTGGGCGTCTTCGCGAGCTCTCTCGCGTGCGCCACGAGATCTTCCGCCGACACACGACCCTCGGCCGTGGTGATGACGAGACCGGCCTCCTCGTCGATACGGAAGTGCAGCGGCATCGCCGCAATACTAGCACCCATCGAGCCCGACCTTGCGGTAGGTGAGACTACCGATCACCGCGTTCAGCGTAGTAGTTCCGGTAGCCAAGCAACCTGGCGGTAGGCGCTACGAGGAATGCCAATGCTTTCTGGGCCACGATGGGCATACCGGCGCTGTACGACGCTTCGTACTCCTGCATGAAGCGCGCAAACTGGAGACCTGCTTGCGCGCCGGGTGGCTCCATGCTCACGCCTGATCGCTCCAACTGGACGAAGAACATGTCCAAGTTGCCCGACGGCCGGACGTCGACGAGCGCATGCGCCTCAGTCTCGCCACGATTGAAAGCCTGGTGGGCCACACCCGGAGGAACGACCGCTACGTCTCCCGGCTGAAGAAGGATCTCCTCGCTTGCCAGCGTGACGGTGAGCGTCCCTTCGAGAACTTCAAAGCGCTCCTCTTGAATCGAATGAACATGCTCGGTTGGCACTTTGGCACCAGGCCGAAGGAAGAAATCGAACGTGAAACGCTCGCCTTCCGTCTCACGGGTGGTTGTCCGGAACACGAAGCGCTCCGCGGAGGATGAGTCACCGACCGAGTCCCCAGCGCTTGGATAGGACGACATATCGGGGCTGGCCTCTGGAAAGATCACGTAGTGAAGAAGAACTCCGATCCCCATATAGGCGCCAATGAGCAGCGATGTGTAACGAAACACCTGTTTACCCAACACGACTACCTCCCGGCTGCCGCTCGGCGGGCCTGGCGGTCAGCTCCGTTGCCTTGTTTGTCAGCCACCCGTTCTACGCCCAGAACTCGTCGACCTCGTACAGATCCCAGACGAACTCCCAGATTTCCGCCGCACGCCCATCCTCCAAGCGGATCTTCAAACAGGTCGGATTGTCCAGCTCACGCTTCTCCCGACGACCCGTTCCGCGGAAGAAGGCGACGGCGCTCGTATCGTTCGCGAGGACTTCCTCGAGCTCCAGCTCGAAGGTCCCGTTGGTGAGCTCCGAGACACGGGCGAGAAACGTGAAGATGCCCTCGTGGCCCGAATGCGCCCCGGCGAGCTTCCCCATCTTCCCGGGGAAATGCCAGACCGCGTGTTCGGAGATTGCGTTTCGAACCGCGCCGATATCACGAGCACGGAACGCAGCAAAGAGGTTCCGGATGCGGGTTGCGTTCTCATGTTCGATCACGTGGATTCGCCTCGCACCTCGGATGCATCGTTCAGGCTAGAGGCTCCTCAAGAGCGCAAGGCACAATCCCAGACCGAACGCATACGTCCCCAGGGCACCAAGAAAACGCAGAGGATGAGCCTTCTCGAGGGTGGGGCTCAGGACGATCCCCAGCGCCAATACGTATCGGCTTGCGGTGGCGCCTACCATGGCGACGACGGCCCACGTAGTGGGCTCACGGATACCCAGGACCAGGATCAGGACTGCGAGCATTCCGACGTACTCGCTCGTGTTGCCGTGGGCGCGCACCAGCTTGTGAAGAGCATCGGCCGGTTCGCCCGAAGTACCCGCAGCGGTATCCGTTCGGCCCCGGGTCAGCGAGACGGCAAAGCCCAGTCCGAAGAGCAGGATGCCGAGCAGGGCTACACAGACGAGTGCGATTTCCATGACGGAGATCCTCCAATTCGACTGGAGGTCATCGTATCACGCCTCGAGAGATGGCGTGGACCCGTCGCCTCGTGTGTGGCTAGGCGGTAGGAACGATGGCACGTCCACGGCAAACGGCCCATGATCACCGCGGCAATCGAATGAGCGCCTTGCCCAGGCCCGTCAGATGGATCGGCCCGTCATCGGGCGGCAGGATCATGCCTGTGATCAGACCAGGACTGGGTTCCCACAGATCGGGGACCATCAGATCGAGCCACGATTTCTTCTCGCGGATGCGAGCTTCGATCGCCTCGATCAGGCTCTCGCTTTTCGGCGAGGATATCCGGAATACGGACGCGGCGGTTCCTGTCTCGGGATCGAACACGATGATCTCGCTCTTTACCGGGGACGCAATCCAGAGGCG
>JAFDCZ010000127.1 GCA_019312665.1 Deltaproteobacteria bacterium
TTCGGCCATCGCCATCATGGGCGCCCTCACCGCGGATCTGTTGCTGTTGCCCGCGATGATCAGCGGCCCGCCACCCCGCAGTGCCCTCCCTGCGCAGTGATTCCTCTGCGTTGACAATGTGTGACAACGTAATACAATTTTTTCATGACAGACGATCAAACGAGCAAGGGTAATGCCAAAGCAGGCCAAGCACGTGATTCTAAACAGGATTCCGAGCAGTGGGAACGCGCTCGCAAATCTCGTTCAGGTGCCCGGAAGGAGCGAATCCTCCACACCCGGATCTCCGAGCAGCTTTCCGAGGATATCCGCGCCATCGCGGACGACCTGCGGGTGCCGGTCTCGAACCTGGTGCGGAACGTTCTCGAGGAGGCGTTCAGCGCAGCCGAGAGGGTGACCGACGATGTCGGCGATCTGCTCGATGACGTCCTGGGCGAGGCCGAACGCGCCAGCGAGCGGGTCCAACGTTTCCGGGAGAGGCATGGCCCCCAGGAGGAACGCTTTCGCGAAACCATGGAGCGCGCCAGTGATCAGGTGGGCCGAGCGGCCGAACGCTTCGCCGATACGGTGGACCGGCTTGCCCAGAGGGCGCGGGAACGTTCCGCGGCCCGGGAAGAGGCGGTTTCCCGCCCGTCCGCCCCGTCGCAAGCGGAGAGCGAAGGGTCGTCCGGGGAGGAGCCGGCGGCGGGGCGCTTCGAGGACATCGTGGCTTGGCAGCCTGTCGTCCTGAACAGCGCCCAGACGTGTGCCGTCAGCGGAGAGGCGATGCAAGCCGGCCAGGATGCCTACATGGGCATCGGTCGTGCCGGATTCAGCGGCGTGTACGTGAAGGAGGTCCCCGTGTCACACTCTTCGTGATGCGGATCCAGGATCTTCCGACACCGGCACTGCTCGTCGACGGCGCCGACCTCGAGCACAACCTCAGCACGATGGCGAAGGCGCTGCCGGGCGCGCGCTTGCGGCCGCATGTGAAGGCGCATAAGTGCACGGCGTTGGCGCAGCGGCAGGCTGCCCACGGCCATCGCAGCTTTACCTGTGCGACGATTCGCGAGATGGAGGGGATGGCGGCCGCCGGCCTGGGCGCGGATCTGCTGCTCGCCAACGAAGTGCTGGACGCGCGTAGGCTGGGCGAGCTCGATGCCCGCGTGACGGTTGCCGTCGATTCGTCCGAAACGATCGCTGCTGCGGTGCGCGGCGGTGTGCGCGAAGTCTTGATCGACGTCAACGTCGGGCTCCCGCGTTGCGGTTGCCCCCCCGAACGCGCGGGGGACCTCGCTTCCCTGGCTCGCAAGTCGGGGCTCGAGGTCCGCGGGGTGATGGGCTACGAGGGTCACCTGATGATCGTGCCCGATCGCGAGAAGCAGGCCGATGGAGTCAGGGATGCGATGGCGCTGCTCTCCGCCGCCCACGCGGATGTCGGGGGGGAAGTGATCTCGGCCGGGGGGACCGGCAGTTACGATCTGAACCGGGTCGCGACCGAGATCCAGGCTGGCTCCTACGCCCTGATGGATACGGCGTATGGCGCGCTCGGTCTGCCTTTCCGCTGCGCTCTGCAGCTGGAAGCCACGGTCATCTCGGTGAGCGAGGCCTACGCCGTGGCAGATTGCGGCCTCAAGGCCCTCGGCATGGATCACGGCAACCCGGAGATCGTCGGCGGTGGGAGCGTCTGGTTCTGCTCCGACGAGCACGTCACGTTCGCGCCGGTGGCGCCAGTGAAGGTGGGCGACCGCATACGTCTACTGCCGGCCCACGTCGACCCCACGGCGGCCTATCACGAACGGCTGCATGTGGTGGACGACGAGCAGGTGTTGGAGAGCTGGCCGATCGATCTGCGCGGCTGGTAGGCGCGAAACGCAAAACGGCCGTTCGCACGAAGCGAACGGCCGTTGGAATCGACCCTTCTGGGAGCCCCCGTCCAGGTGTTTTCCGTCCCGGCGCTAGTGGGATCCGAGCGGATCCACGAACACGAATTCGAACGGTTTCTTCAGCATCATATCGATCGGCATCTTCCACTCCGTGGGCCGGGTGACCATCACGACGGCTTGCATGGGGATCCATACAACTGTGCTGGCGACGAGCCCTGCGAATCCCACCGGCCGCAAGAATGCCAAATCCCACATCGGACTCGTCTTCCCGACTTCAATGGTTCCCATCCGCGAGGACGCGAATGTCGCGGCCGGAGCGGACAAGGTGGCCAAGATGGCCGCCGTTACGAGAAACTTTCGGACGAGATGGCGCATGTGGATCCCCCCATGCCGTTGCTGTTCGTGAGGGGTATCGAGTGAACCTGGTGGGAACTGAAGAGCGCACTCACCGGCAACTCCTCCCCAGCATGCGGCAGCCAGCGCCCCAACCTCCCAAGGTTGCAACGGATCTGCGAGACTGCCCCGGCATGGGGCGCCGCCGGCTCTTCGTCGTGATACTCATCGTGGGCCTCGTTCTGACGCTCCTGGGAGGTGCCCATTGGCTCCTGGCGCGCCGTCTCGTCCTCGACCCCGGGCTCCAGGGGCCGCTGCGCGGGATGGCCCTCACGGCGATCGCGTTGCTGGGCATGGGTGCGGTTCTTCAGCCCGCCCTCGAACGCTTGCTTCCGGCGCCGTGGACGCGTCGGCTCTCGTTTCCGTTCCTGGTGTGGATGGGGCTCTTCTGGATCGGACTCAACGCTGCGCTTGCCATCGATCTCTTCGGATGGCTGGGCGCCCGGTTCGGATGGCCGGTGCCGGACGCCGGTATGAAGGCGTTGCTGCTGGCGACGGCCATGACCGGGTTCGGCGCGGTCGGCCTGTGGAATGGTTTGCGTCCACCGCCGCTACGTCGTGTTGCTCATCGGCTGCCGCGTTGGCCTGAGTCGCTCGATGGCTTTCGCATCGCGCAGATCAGCGATGTCCACATCGGTCCCGTGCTAGGTGAGGCGTTTGCGAAGGCGCTCGTCGCGAGAGTGAATGCGATGGACGCGGATCTGATCGTGATCACGGGCGATCTCGTCGACGGACATGTCGAGAGGCTGCGCAAGGATGTCGAGGCGTTCGCCGACCTCAAGGCCCGTCATGGTGTCTTCTTTGTGACGGGAAATCATGACGTCTATTCGGGAGACGAGGCCTGGGTCGCCCGCATCCGAGAGCTCGGAATTCGAGTCCTTCGCAACGAACGCGTGCACATCGAGGCCAACGGCTCGGGCTTCGAACTCTCCGGAGTCGACGACCATCGAGGCGATTGGGCCCGGGGCAGCTCCGAGGATCTTTCACGAGCCCTCGAAGGCTGGGAGCGCGAAGAACCGCTGGTCCTCCTCGCTCACGATCCCGCCACTTTCCGCAAGGCGAGCCGGGAGGGCGTCGATCTCCAGCTCTCCGGCCATACACACGGCGGCCAGATCTGGCCCTTCCGCTGGCTGGTGCGCCTATCCGTCCGTTGGGTTGCCGGCTGCTACCACGAAGGAGAATCCCATCTCTATGTGAGCCGCGGGACCGGCTTCTGGGGCCCCCCCATGCGCCTGCTCGCACCCGCCGAAATCACCGAACACCACCTCACCAACAAGTCAACGAGCGGGGACGAGGTTTAGAATTGACTTGTTGAGCTACTTGGCGTCGCCGAGGCGCGCGTCCTTGGTGGGGTTCTTGAGCCACTCACCTACGTCATCGGCCATCACGCCGACGCATTTCTCGAGCATTCCGCAGGTGCCTTTGCCCGTGAAGGTGCTGCGCTTCGCGCGGAACGTGCCAATTTCGCGACCGCCCTTTTTCAGGGTTCCGTAGACGGTGACCCATTTCGGGCCGGAGAACATGCCGGCGGGCGGCGCGTGGACGTCGCGAATCAGCAGCTCTAGGCGCGTGCCACCTCCTCCGCCGATCGAGAGTCCCTCGATCGACTCAGCGAAGATCTCCGGGATCTTCGTGTCGAGGGCGCACTCCTTCTTCACCGTCGGCGAAGATCCAGATTGCGGGTGATATTTGATCTTGGCGGCCACCTTGGTGCCGGCCCAACTGGGCGCGGCGGCGACGAAAAAGATGGCGATGGCCAACGAAAGGCCACGAAGTGCACGGTTTCTCATCGATCTCTCCTCCCCGAAAAATCGCTGGGAACGTAGCGAAGCCGCTCAGGCGCGCAGGATCAAGACGATTCCCAGCACGCCGAGCGCCACCCAGGAAGCCGTCCTGAAACGGTCCGTGCCCACCCGACGGGCGACGGCGAAGCCCCCGACCAGGCCCAGCATGACCGCGGGAATGGCCACGGCCGCATCGACCAGGATGCTGCGATCGAACATTCCCTGGCTGGCGGCGGTCACGGCGCGGGTGGTTCCGATCGTCAGGAAGAGCACCTGAACGGTCGCGCGAATCGCGTTCGGCGGGTCGGACCGGCGGTAGAGGTGGGCTATCAGAGGAGGCCCGCCCGTGTTGAAGGCGCCCCCGAGGAATCCGCTCACCAGGCCGATCCCCGCGTCGAGGGCCGGTACCTCTCGCGTCTGCATCCGCGGGCGCCACAGGCTCCACAGGGCGATGACGACCGTCGTCGCGCCGAGCGCCTGCACCATCAGCGTGCGGTCGAGCGTTCCCAGGGCCAGTACGCCGAAGACCACGCCCACGAGAAGGCCTGGAGCGATCCGCAGCGCTGGCCGCCAGAGGACGTGCTTCCGCAGGCTCAGGAGCTGTCCGGTGGTCGTGACCAGGCCGCACAGGTTCACGACGCCGGCGGCGTGGAGCAGATCGTGCGAGAGGGTGAGGCCGGACATCGCCACGATCCCGAAGCCGAAGCCCAGGAAGCCCTGGAGGGCAGCAGCCAGGGTGAGGATCGCCAGTACGGCCAGATCAGGCATGGCAGCAGTTAGTAGCAGAGCACTGGCAGGGGAGGCCCAAAGCTCCGAGACTCGGGGGCCGCCCGCCCGTGGCTCACCGGCCGGCCCGTCCCCCCCACCATGTCCAAGCCCCAAGAGTTCATCGACGTTCGCGGTGCTGCTGAGCACAACCTGAAACGGGTCAACGCGAAGATTCCGAAGCACAGGTTCGTCGTGTTCACGGGGCCCTCCGGGTCGGGCAAGTCGAGCCTGGCCTTCGATACGATCTATGCCGAAGGCCAGCGGCGCTACGTCGAATCGCTTTCGTCGTATGCGCGGCAATTCCTCGGCCAGATGGAGAAGCCCCGCTACGACCACATCCGCGGGCTCTCCCCGACCATTTCAATCGAACAAAAGGCCGCCAGCAACAATCCGCGCTCGACCGTCGGCACGATCACCGAGATCTACGACTATCTGCGGGTGTTGTTCGCGCGGATCGGCCGCCAGCATTGTCATCAATGCGGCGAGCCGGTCGAGCAACTCTCCGCCGCAGAGATTTCGGCCCGGTTGCGCTCGCTTCCGAAGGGCACGCGCTTCCTGCTGATGGCTCGGCTGGTCGACAACCGCAAGGGCGAGTACCGCGAGCTGCTCCACGAAGCGGTGAAGGAAGGCTACGGGCGCTTCCGCATCGACGGAGAGGTCGTGCGGGACGATGAGCTTCCGACCCTCGACAAGAAGCGCAAGCATACGATCGACGTCGTAGTCGATCGGCTCTCCGTGCCCGCCGAGAAGACGCGGAGCTTTTCCTCGCGGGTGACGGATTCGGTGGAGACGGCTCTCCAAAAAGGCAACGGGTCCTTGCTATGCGGAATCGTCGGCGGTGAGGAGCGACTCTACTCCGAGCAGCTCTTCTGCCACCAATGCGAGATGGGTTTTCCGGAGCTCTCACCCCAGAGCTTCTCCTTCAACTCTCCACTCGGCATGTGCCCGGATTGCAATGGGCTCGGCACGAAGCCCGAGATGGATCCGGCTCTCGTCGTGCCGGATCCGACGAAGACGATGCGCGAGGGCGCCATCGAGCCCTGGGCCAAGGTGGTCGAGCGGGGTTCGGATAGCTGGACGGGATCGATCCTGGCGAACGTGGCCAAGACCTACAAGATCGATTTCGATCGCCCGTGGCAGAAGCTTTCGAAGCGGCACCGGCAGATCCTGCTGTACGGAACCGGCGAGAAGCGTGTCGCCATGTCGATGAAGTTCGCGACAGGCAAGATCGAATTCCAGCGCCGCTTCGAAGGTGCGCTGAACGAGCTCTACAGGAGGTTTCGCCAGACGAAGAGCGAGGGGATGCGCAAATACTACATGCGTTACCTCTCCGAGGCGGAGTGCTCTACGTGCAGCGGGCAGCGTCTCCGCCCGGAGACCCGGGCCGTTTTTCTCGGCGGCTCGACGCTTCCGGAACTCGCCGCCCGCACGATTCGCGAGACACGCGAGTTCATCGACGATCTGAAGCTTTCGCGAAACGAGACGCAGATCGCCGAAGAAGTGCTGAAGGAGATCAATGGCCGCCTCGGCTTCCTGGTGGACGTCGGCCTGAACTACCTGACCCTCGATCGCCCGGGGCCTTCGCTTTCGGGCGGCGAGAGTCAACGCATCAGGCTCGCCAGTCAGATCGGCAGCGAGTTGACTGGGGTGCTCTACATCCTGGACGAGCCGTCCATCGGGCTGCATCAGCGTGACAACGGACGGCTGCTCAAGACGCTGGCGAAGCTGCGCGATCTGGGCAACACGGTGATCGTCGTCGAGCACGATCAGGAGACGATCGAAAAGGCGGATCACGTGCTCGATTTCGGGCCCGGGGCGGGAGTGCACGGTGGCGAGGTGGTGTTCTCTGGCACACCCGCACAGCTGCGGCGTTCCTCGAAATCGGTGACGGGGCGCTACCTCTCGGGGAAGGAGTCGATCCTGACGCCGACCCGTCGCCGCAAGGGCTCAGGCAAATCGATTCGCGTGGTGGGCGCCGAGGCGAACAACCTCAAGCAGGTGAGCGTCGAGTTTCCCCTCGAAACGATGACCGCCGTGACCGGCGTTTCCGGCGCCGGCAAGAGCACCCTCGTCAACGCGGTTCTCTATCCAGCACTGAAACGGCATTTCTTCGACAGCAACGATGCAGTCGGCGCTCACAAGAAGCTGGAAGGCGTGGATCACATCGACAAGGTGATCGAGATCGACCAGCGCCCGATCGGGCGCACGCCACGCTCGAACCCGGCGACCTATACCAAGGTCTTCGATGAGATCCGGAAGGTGTTCGCCCAGACGCAGGAGGCACGAACCTATGGCTACAAGCCTGGGCGTTTCTCGTTCAACGTGAAGGGCGGCCGCTGCGAGGCCTGCGAGGGCGATGGCGTCAGGCGCATAGAGATGCACTTCCTGGCCGATGTGTTCGTGCCCTGCGAGATCTGCCAGGGCAAGCGGTTCAACGAGGCCACGCTGCGGGTGCGTTTCAAGGGATTGAACATCGCGGAGGTGCTCGACCTTTCGATCGAGGAAGCTCTCGACGTCTTTGCCAACCAGCCGAGGGTGCTGGGCGGTATCCGTACGCTCGCCGAAGTAGGCCTTGGCTACGTGAAGCTCGGACAACCGTCGCCGACACTCTCCGGGGGAGAGGCCCAGCGCATCAAGCTGGCGCGGGAACTCTCGAAGAAGGCCACCGGAAGGACGCTCTACGTCCTCGACGAGCCCACGACGGGCCTGCATTTCGATGACTTGAAGAAGCTGCTCCAGGTGCTCGATCGGTTGGTCGAGGCCGGCAACACCGTGCTCGTGATCGAGCACAACCTCGATGTGATCCGATGCGCAGATTGGGTCATCGATCTCGGCCCCGAGGGCGGCGACGCCGGCGGCGAGGTGGTGGCGGCAGGTACGCCGGAAGAGGTCTCCAAATGCAAGGAGAGCTACACCGGGAAGTACCTGCGGCGGGTGCTGTAGCACTCGTGGAACGAAAGCCGGCACCCATGGATCGGCTGCTCGCGCTGATGGCACGGCTGCGGGATCCGGAGAGCGGTTGCCCCTGGGATCTGGCGCAGAGCTTCGAAACGATTGCGCCCTACACGATCGAAGAAGCCTACGAAGTCGATGACGCGATTCGCCGGGGCGATCGGTCGGAGCTTCGCGATGAGCTCGGGGACCTGCTCTTTCAGGTGGTCTATCACGCGCGTATGGCGGAAGAAGCGGAGGACTTCGCGTTCTCGGATGTCGTCGACGCGATTTGCGAGAAGATGGAGCGCCGGCATCCCCATGTATTCGGCACGGCTCCGGCAGGAGACGCGACGCATCAAACTCTGCGTTGGGAGGAGATCAAGGCAGAGGAGCGCCGGCAGAACGGTGACCCTGGTGTTCCCCTCGCACTTCCGGCGTTGACCCGTGCAGCGAAGCTTCAACGGCGCGCTGCGAATGCAGGTTGGCCCGAGCTCGTGAGCTCTCGCGGGGCGGAAAACCTCGGCGATCGCCTCTTCGCGCTGGTTTCGGAGGCGAGGCAAGCCGGGCTGGATCCAGAGCAGGCGCTGCGCGAGGCCAACGCGAGCTTCGAGCGAGCGTTGAAGGCCCAGGGGTCGAAGGAGTGATGGAACGCCTGGTGCTCGCCGTCCCAGGGGCCGGGTTGCATGAGTTCACCGAGCAGGTGGAGAGCGTCGTTTCAGCCTCCGATATTCAGGAGGGCCTGTGCACAGCCTTCCTCCAGCACACCTCGGCGAGCCTTCTGATCCAGGAGAACGCGGATCCCTCCGCAAGGCGGGATCTCGAGGCCTGGCTCGACCGGCTGGTGCCCGAGGCAGATCCGCTCTACACCCATACCCTCGAAGGACCGGACGATATGCCGGCCCATATCAAGGCGGCGCTGACGGCGACTTCCCTGGCCATCCCGGTCCTCGGCGGTCGGCTCGGCCTCGGCACCTGGCAAGGCATCTTCTTGTGGGAGCACCGCCGAGGACGATCCGAGCGGCACGTCCTGATCCATCTCAGCCTGTAGCGCGACGAGGAGGGCCCCATGTCCCGACGAGAAAAGATTCGCATGACCGAGGACGAGCAACGCGAGTTCCTCGCCAATGCCCACACGATCATCATCAGCTCGATCGGGAAGGATGGTGTGCCTCACCCGATGCCCATGTGGTTCGGCGTGGAGGACGACGGTGTGATCGTGATGAGCACCTTCACGAAGAGCCAGAAGATCAAGAACCTCGAACGAGACCCACGGGTGAGCTTGCTGGTGGAGGACGGTGAGGAGTACAGCAAACTGCGCGGTGTGGTCATCTACGGCAAAGCGGAGCTGGTGCGGGACGATGACGAAGTCGTCGAGATTCTCATGCTCATCAATTCGGCGAGTCTTCCCGAGGGCACCGATGCCGACGCACTTCGCACTTCACTTCGCGCGACGGCTCCGAAACGCACCGGCATCCGCGTCCGGCCCGACCGCATCGTCACATGGGATCACAGCAAGCTAGGCGGAACCTACTGAAGGCCCACGCCCATCAGGCGTCGATCAAGGCTTCGGCTCGGTGGTAGGCCGCGTCGAAGGGGTCGAGGCCATGGATGGGGTCACGACGGGCCCTGAGCCCGCCGACCAGGAAGTAGAGGCTCTGGGGAAGGAAGAAGGCCCAGAGCGCCAGGGCTACGTGCATCGGGTCGGGGCCCGCAATGGCGCGGGCGAGCAGCAGCCCGATGCTGAGGGTGATGCCCTCGACGGCGAGCGTGCGGGTGAGGCCGCCGTTCTGGAACAGACGTACGCGGCCGACGACGAGCACGGCCACCGCGCCAGCGATCACGCTGCCAAGGCCGGGAGCGAGGGCGAGCACGCCGGCACTCATGAAGGCTGCGAGCATTCCCGCCCCGAGCGCGCGCCGTGGGCTCGAACCGAGCCCGGCGACGTAGACCGACGCCACGGCGAGGAGGTAGATCGCAAGGGCGTCGCCCGGGGCCGCAATCGGGCGAAGCAGGAGGGCGACTGCGGGCCAGCCAGCTGCGGCGAGCCCGCCAAACAGGATCGTGCGTCCGAATCCGTGCCAGGCCATCACGCCATGCCTCCGGCCAACGCGCCACGTCGGCGCAGCAATTCGAGTTCGACCTCTTCGTCGGCCACATCGGGTGGGGCCAGCGGGTCGCAGGTTTCTGCCGGCCGCGACGCCTGTGCGAGCTGGGTTCGCGCGCGGCTGCGAAGCGCCTGGAAGGCTTCTTGCTGCTCTTCGAGTCGCTGCTCCAGCTTCTCCCGTGCCGTGGCAACTTCCTCGATCTGGGTGCCAAGGTTCTCGAGCTCTCGGCGTTCCGGCAGAAGTCGCCGAACCGCGAAGCGCGCCAGCTCTTCTTTTTCGCCCGCGAGAGCCAGCGCCACATCCTCGTCGAGCGCCGCCACCGCCGTCTGCTTTCGCTCGTGCTCGTCGCGCAACCGCGCTTCTTCTTCGGTCAACGCCGCTACACGAGCGCGTTTCTGGAGCAGCTCCAGCTCGGCTTCGCGCAGCGCCTGGCGAAGCAGCAGGCCGCGCTCCTCCAGGGCGTCGACGACGCCGTGGGCATCCGCGCGCAGCAGCGCGCCGATTCGGTCGATGAGTTTCAAGGGCATGGGAATCTCCTTTCAAGCAGGTCATGGTTGGGGCCGATCGAGGGGAAGGGGCCCTCATCAGATGTACCTGGCCCGACGCCAAACTGCTGAAAAAGCCGGGTAAACCACGGATTTCGGCGTTTACATTGGATTTACGTCGGCAGGCCGATCGCTCTCTACACTCTCCGCTGGAACCTTCCATGAAGACGAACGAACAAGCGACCAAGGCCCGCATCCTGGTGATCGAGGACGAGATGGCCATCCAGCGCGGCCTCTGCGACGTGCTGGCGTTCCACGGCCACGCCCCAACCGGAGCGGACACAGGAGAAGATGGCTTGCGAGAGGGTCTGGTCGGGCAATACGACCTGGTCCTCCTCGACATCATGCTTCCGGGCAAGAGTGGTTTCGATGTTTGTGAAGAGTTGCGCGCCGAGCTTCCGCGTCTGCCCATCCTGATGCTGACGGCTCGTGGTTCGGAAGAGGACGTGGTTCGCGGTTTCCGATGCGGAAGCGATGACTATGTGACCAAGCCCTTTTCGATTGCCGAGCTGATGGCCCGAGTCGATGCGCTTCTGCGCCGTGCCTCGAACAGAGTGGCGGTACGGGCTGTGCCCTTTGCGCTCGGAGTGGTCCAAGTGGATCCAGAGCGTCGCGTTGCCACGATCGGAGATGCCGAGGTCGAGCTTTCCAAGCGCGAGATCGAATTGATGGCCCTGCTGGCCCAGGAACGGGGGCGGATCGTCAGCCGGCGCACCCTTCTTCAGGAAGTCTGGGGTTTCGATCGGCCCGAACGGTTGGAGACGCGAACCGTCGACATGCACATTGCCAACCTCAGAAAGAAGCTCGGCGATGCGCGAGACGTGATCGAGACCGTCCGCGGCGAAGGCTACCGGGTCGCGGGCTGATGCTGGCGCGGCTCCGTCTGGTCTTCGTTCTACTGGCCTTGGGCCTCGCCGCTCCCGGCTTCCTGCTCGTGCGGCGTGCGCTCGACGGCGTCGCCATCGAACAGGCGGCCAGGCATCGCGCTGTGGCCGAGCGGGTTTTCGACGAGATGGAACGTACGCTCTCGGTCTTCCTCCAGGCGGAGGAGGAGCGGCCGGTCGGCCACTATCGCCACGCGTGGACTCCGGCTGGAAGCCAACCGGGAGTGCTGTTGCGCTCGCCGTTGGCGGCACCGTCTCCCGAGGCCTTCGTGATCGGGCATTTTGAAGTGGATGCGCAGGGAGTCGTGCATACGCCTCTTCTGCCCGGCCCCGGAGAGGCATATGGGAGTGCACCCTTGCCTTCGCCTGCGGCCGAGGCGGCCGCGGAGCGAGTGCTCGGCCTGGCTCGTCGCGCCTGGCCGAGCGTCGCGCCACCCGAGCGTGCGGCGGCAAAGCAGGCGCCTGGAACGACGGTCGCGGTAGGTATCACGGCGAAGAAGGATCGCGAACTGCGCAAGGAACTCGATGAGGACAGCTCGCTAGGCAATGCCTACGACGCATTGCAATCGCTGAATCGCGGCGCCGCGCTCCGTCAGAAGCGCAGCCAGAAGGTGATCGAGGTAGCCGAGGCGTCACCGACCCGCCAGGAAGTCGTGGCACCCATGGGAGGCAGAACTGCGGGTGCTTTTGCAGCGGCTCCGTCTTCCCCTTTCGAGCGGGAGGCAAAGCCGGCTGCGGAAGGCGAGACGGCTGCAGATGCTGTCCTCTTCAACGACGGGTTCGCGAAAGAGGAGGCTCCGGCTCTGGCGTCCCGTTTCGAAATGGAGCCCCAGCGCTTCGAACCCCAGTCTCCGAAACCCGCCGCGCGACGTGTCGGCAAGGCGAAAGTGGCTCCGCTCATCGTCGACCCGATCCAGGGATTTCGCCTCGATGAAAGGCATCTGGTCCTTCACCGCACCATCTGGCGTGGAACCCAGGCGATGCGCCAGGGCCTGATTCTGGAAACCGGTGCCCTCGAAACGGCCCTGCTGAGCACGGCTCTCGCAGGGCTGCCGACCGTCAAAGCACGCCTGGTGATGCCCGGCGTCGATGTGCCCTCGTCTTCCAAAGCGGCGTTCAGCTATCGACATCGGTTTGCGGAGCCCTTCGATGCACTCGCCATCGACCTGACGCTTCCGCTTCTGGCCGGAGGCTCCGGAGCGCGAACGATTCACGGCCTCAGTCTGGCGTTGGTTCTCGCGGGCTCACTGGGGCTGTTCGCCCTGTATCGGATGGTGACGGTGGCGATCGGCTTTGCCGAACGCCGCAGCAATTTCGTCGCTGCGGTTTCCCACGAACTGAAGACTCCTCTCACCGCGATCCGCATGTACGGTGAGATGCTCCGCGATGGCATGGTGCCGACCGAAGAGAAACGCCAGGAGTACTACGGCACGATCACGGCCGAGTCCGAACGCCTTTCTCGCCTGATCGACAACGTGCTCGAGTTCTCGAGCCTTCAGCGCGGTAGCCGCGAGATGAGTTGGACTGTCGGCGAGCTCGGTCCCGTGGTTCGAGAGGCGAGCGAAGTTCTCCGGCCTCACGCCGAAGCGCAGGGTTTCGCTCTGGAGGTCGAGATCGCCCCCGAGCTCCCCACCGTGCGCTTCGACCGGGATGCCGTGCTGCAGGTCCTGTTCAACCTGGTCGACAACGCATTGAAGTACGCCAAGGAGGCGCGGGAGAAAAAGGTCAGCATCGTCCTCGAGCGCGACGGGGGAGATGTGCTGTTGACCGTCCGAGACCATGGGCCCGGCGTTCCGCCGGCAAGCCAGAAACGCATCTTCGAGCCGTTCCACCGGGAGGAGAGCGAACTCACCCGCCGCGCCCAGGGCACGGGTATCGGCCTCTCCCTCGTCAAAGGCCTGGCCGAACAGATGGGCGCCGCCGTCCGCGCGTGCAACGCCGAAGGCGGCGGCTTTTCCGTAGGCCTGGCCTTCCCCACCTCCAGAAAGTCAACGAGCGGGGACGGGGTTTACAATTGACTTATCTGCCTATCCGACTGCCTCAGCCTGTGACCGTGGCTGACACGCGGGAAGGAGATTCTGGTTCCTGAAGGAGGGAGCCAGGATGAGCTTTCCGAGTAGCCTGATCGAGTTC
>JAFDCZ010000017.1 GCA_019312665.1 Deltaproteobacteria bacterium
TTCGACCGCCGCGAGCTGCGAGCGCAGTTCATCTTCGAGGGGGCCTTGGATTGCGAGGCCGCGTTCGAGCGCGCGCCGCGCTGCCGGGTTGTCGCCCCGCATGCGGTGAGCCACACCGAGCGAGAGGAGCTCGGGCTGGCTGGGCGATTCGACGCCGCCCCAGCGGTCGATCCAGCGCTCCGCCATGTCGGAGAGCACCGCTCGGAAGCGGGGATCACCACGCAGCGGAAGCAACCTCGGGTCGGCCAGCAGCTGGTCGAAGCTGTCGTAGCCGCGGTCGAGGCAGGCTCGCAGCGCATCTATGGCGCCCGCCGCATCCCCTACCTCAGCGGCCTGCTGGGCGCGTCTCATCTGCGCATGCACGCCCTGCGGATAGTTGCGCACGGACTCGGCCAGCAGGAACGCCGGTGTCCCCCAGAGCCGTGCCCGCTGATAGCTGCCGAGTCCGAGTCCGACGAGCAGCAGGCATGCGGCCGCCATCAGCCAGGGGGTGGCGCGCTTCAGGAGGGCGGGTCGCCGGCCCACCCATTCGTACCCCGCAAGCAACGTGGCGCCGAGTAGTCCCGGAAGGATCGCGTAGAGGTAGCGGTCAGCGATGGGGAACGGAAACGGAAAGACCTGGGAGATCGGCAGGAACGAGATGGCAGCCCAGGCCCAGTAGACGGCCTCTTCCCGGCCTTGGACCAGCACGTAGAGAGTGCGCGCCCCCAGCAACGACAGGCAGACGAGCCCTCCCAGCCAGGCTGGATCGAGCAGCTGGATGCTGGGGTCGGGTTCGTGAAAGGCGGAGAGCCCCAGAGTGGTGGTGGCCATTACGAGATAGCGGAACACGTGTGCGATGGAGGTGCGAAGCTGCACGAGAAGATCCGGGTGCAACCTTTCGACATAGGAGACGGCGTGCTGGAACGCGATCATCTCGATGATCGCGAAGACGATGAAGACGACGCCCCAGCCGCCTAGCCAGCGCCAACGCCGCGACGGGTCCGAAAGCGGTTCCTGCCCCCGTCGCGCCCTGCCGAATCCCTGCAAGATTGCAACGGGGAGGGCAACCGCGGCAATCGGCTTGGCGAGCAGCGCGGTTCCGAACGCGACGGTCGCCCAGCCGGGCCGCCGGTCGAGTGCCAGGAGCGCCAGCAGCGCGAGCAACATGGAAGTGGTCGTCTTGAGCTGCGTGACCCACGCCACGGCTTCCACATTGGCCGGGTGAAGGAGGAAGACGGCGCCCCCGAAGAGTGCGGCCGCTTCGGGCAGGCCGGAACGCCAGAGCATCAGGACGAACAGCAGCGAGACGGCCGCGTGTGCAAGCAGGTTCATCAGATGGTGGCCGGTCGGATCAGCGCCGAAGAGCGACCAGCCGAGCGCGTGCAGCAGCAGGTGGACCGGTGCGTAGTTCGCCACGAGCGGCACGAGCGCGCCGCGTGGATCGAGGATCTCGATCAGATGATCGGCCGAGAGGTCCTGGACGTAGGGGTTGTTGACGAGGTACTGCGAGTCATCCGATACGAAAGGGCCAGAGACGGCAGGGCTGTAGACGACCAGACAGGCCAGCGCGAAGAGCAGCCCGACAGCGGCCAGCCGGTTCGGGTGGCCGAGTACGCTGACTGTGGAACTCTCCTCGCCCGAAGTGTCGCCAGAGCTGCGAGGGCGTTTCGAGCCCGCTCGCTGGTCGCCGGGCCGCTTCTTGGATGTCTGCCCGCTTTCTGTCACCCGCTTCTATCTCCGGGCTCGCTGCACAGCTGCGCGCAGGTTTTCCCACTCGATGAGCTGCTCCAGCGCCAGCGGATTGCCGGGGTCCAGGCTCAGGGAACGGCGCAGTAGCTGACGCGAGCTCTTGAGATCCCGGTTCTTCAACGCCAGACGAGCCTGGAGCCAGAATTTGTGGGAGCGGAAGGCGTCGCGCACGCCCTGGGTGGCTCCGGGCGGCGGGGACTTCTTCCAGGTCAGGAATCGGCGGAGGTTCGTCGACCAGGTGTCGGCGCGTTGGAGCTTGGGCGCGGCGAATTCGAGGTAGGGATGGTCATCGGTGTTCTCGGGGACATCCATCGCGAGGGTATGCTCGGGCCCGATGACCGTCACGAAACTGCCCAGCAGGCGCTCGGCCGAGTGGAACCCGATGGAGATCAAGTCGTCTCGCACCGCGGGGATTTCCATTCTTTGTGCGATGCGCTCCACATCGAGGTTCAGGGGTTCCTCGGAGCCTATCAAGATGCTGTCGCCGCCCGTCAAGAACAAGGTGACGTGTTCGAATACCGCATCGAATGCCTTGAGGATGGAAGTGAACTCCTGGGGTCCGAGTTCGTAGAGGGGAATCCATTGGCTCATCAAACCGCCCGGTGCCAGGCGCGACCGGGCAATCTCGAAGTGCTCGCGTGTGAAGAGGCTGGCCGCCGGGCCGACGACCGGTTCCAGGGGATCGCTGGCCAGGACGTCGTAGGTGCGGCGGGTCATCAGGAGATGGTTGCGGCCGTCCTGGAACAGAATGCGCAGGCGCTCATGGTCGACGATGCCGTGGTTCTCCTTCTCGAAGAATCGTGCCGCCTCCACCATATGCGGTTCGAGTTCTGCGACATCGATGACACGCGGTCCGTGCGTAGCGAGGGCACCCACGGTCAGGCCCGCGCCCAGGCCGAGATTGAAGACACTCTCGGGCGCGGGATGGAGCAGCATCGGCAGGTGAGCGAGGAGTTTGCCCAGCCGGACATCGACCTGTTTGGTCGTCATCTCGATCTTGCCGTCCACCCGCAGGATCTTGAGCGCGATATCCGGTGCCTCCATGACGGTGACCGTGGAGATCTTGCCCTCGGCGTGATACACGACCGACTTGATGCCCTCCGCCTCCAGGGAACGCCGTGACTGCAGCCCGCGCAACTGGAACATGGTTGCCACGTCCCAGGGCTGCAGCGCAGCAAGGAGAACGCCGGCAGCGATGGCAAGAGCGGCCGCTTGGCGGCGCAGGTCCGTTCGCCATGCGAGCACCAGGCCTACCAGGCCCAATGCCACCGAGAGGGCTCGCAGGCTGTTCAAGGTCCCGAGCACGGGCACCAACAAGAAGCCCGCGGCCACGCTTCCAAGGATGGCTCCTGTGGTGTTGCAGGCGTAGATGGTTCCGGTCCAGCGCGCGAGAGGCCCCGGTTCTGACGGGCCGACACGGATGACCAGCGGGAACATGGCACCCAGGAGCAATGACGTCGGCAGAAGGACGATGGCCGAGACGAGCGCGCGACCGAGGATGTCGCCTCTCCAACTCAAGTTCAGCTGAATCAAAGTGCTTGCGAAGACGGATGGCAGCAGATCGACCATGTGAGCGGCAACGCCCGCCGTGATTGCCAGAAGCAGGGGGATCAACGCGATCCAGGAGGCGGGTTGGTTCACGCGGGAGGCGAAGCGTCGAGTTGCTGCCGCGCCCAGCGCGATCCCGGCCAGAAAGGTCGCCAGCATCACCGAGAAGGCGTAGACGGTGCTGCCAAAAACCAACAAGAGAATGCGCGTCCAGATTACCTCCAACGCAAGGCCGAACATCCCGGTTGCGAAGATGGCGGCCTGGGCTGCCCTTCGGTCGGGCGTCAGCGTCACGGCGGCAGAAGCGACTGCGGGACCAGGCTCGCTCCGGCTCGCCATCGACCAGCCGGTGGCCGCCACGACCAGGTTGATGGCCACCGCGACCATGCTGGTGGAAGAGAGCCCCAGGCTGGGGATCAGCAAGAAGCCGGTCAGCACGACACCGAGCACGCCGCCGGCCGTGTTGGCGGCGTAGAGGGCACCGAGAGAGGCCGCCGCCTCGCCCTCTCGAGGCGCGATCGCACGCACCAGAATGGGAAGCGTGGCTCCCATCAGCGCAGCCGGCAGGACCAGGTAGGTACTGACCATGACGAAGCGCACCCCCGTGAGCGCCAGCGGGGAGGTGGCCAATTCGGGGTAGATCCATCGATAGACGGGGAGGAGGGCCTGGAGGTACAGCGGGAAGCCAAGAGCGAAGATCGCAATGCCTGCTTCGAGTGCGGCGTAGGCCTTCAGGGGCGGCGTTTTCAGGCTTGCCGCGATCCGCCCACCGGCAACGCCTCCCAGGGCCAGTCCGCCCATGAAGGCGGCAAGAACCGTCGTCGTGGCATCGACGGTGTTTCCGAACACGAGTACGAGTTGCCGTGCCCAGAGGACCTCGTAGACGAGGGCAGAGAAGCCGGAGGCGAGAAACAGCGCGGGAAGGGCAAATGCAGGCATGGGTCTCGTCTGGTGGATGGGATCAGTTTTCGAGGTTCAAGAGAGGATCCTCGAGTCCAGGCAGGTACCCAGGAATCTACTCCGGCCTGCAACGCTCGAGGGATCGAGTTCCACCCGTACGTTCGACCTGTTCCTGGCCATTCTACTGCACGTAGCCAATGGCCTTGAGCCTCTCCGTGAGATCGTCCTGGTCGATCACGACGTCGGATTGGATCCCTGCCGAGAAGGACTCTGCCTCGGCCAGGTAGGCGTCGAAGAGTTCTTCCAGCGCGGCCTGCCGGGCCGGTTCCTCCACACGCCACTGGTCCTCGGGAACGGTCGCCGGGTAGGGGCCCGGCCGCAGGAGCGTGCGTGCGCCGTCGCGCCAGTTCACGAGGAGTTTGTCGGGGCCGACGCGGAGCGCGGAGAGATCGTCTCCCTTGAGCTGGAAGTCGGCAAAGATGGGCCGAGCCGCGGAACTCGCCGGTGCGCCAAGCAGGGAGCTTCCGTGCAGCATTCCCTCCTCGTCCTCGGCCCCCACGACGGCCAGGACGGTTGGAACCAGATCGACCAGAGCCGCTTCGCGGTCATCCGTGCCGGGTTCGACACCGAGGCTCTCCGGGTAGTGGACCACCAGGGGAACCCGAAGCAAGACATCGTCCATGCTGCCGCCGTGACGCTCACCCAGCCGGCCTGGTTCGGAGAGGTGCTCCCCGTGATCTGAGAAGAAGATGACGAGGCTGTCTTTCAGGCCGACCGTCCGGTCCCAGAGCTTCAGCAAGTGCGAAAGATGACGATCCGTCTCACGGACACGGAAGGCATATTGCTTGGCCCTCTCGTCGGGGTCCAGGTCGTGTATTGCGTTCCCTCCCGGTGCCCAGTTGAGGTACTCGTGAACGTCCATGTAGTGCACGAGCAGGAAGAAGGGAACGTCCGGGTCGCGCCGCCGGAGCAGCCATCCGGCCAATTGGTTGATCACGCTACCCTCGACCGCCCGGCTGTCGATGGCGAGATCGAAGCCGTCCTTGAGCAGCCCGGAAGCGCTGTAGAAGGTATTGCTCACGACCGCCTCGGTCGCGTAGCCGCGGCGCTGAAGTCGCTCGCCGAGGGTTTCGAGGTCGTGCGCATAGGCGCTGAAGACGTAGTAGGTATCCCCCCATTGAATGCGGAACTGTCCGGGAGGGAGTTTGCGACGACTGTCCCAGTCTGTTCCCTCTTCTACGCGCACACCGGTGCGATGGAAGCGGGGGTGAATCCCGGTCAACGTGGATACGATGGATGGAAGCGTCCAGCTCGCGTTCGAGTAGGCGCGTGGGTACACGACCGACTGGGCAGCAAATTGTTGAAACTCCGGCATGTGTTCGCGGCCCTGTGCACCGAGGGCGTAATCGTAACGGTGCTGGTCGGAGCAGATCAGCAGAATCGGTGGAGCCACGCGTTCCGCGACCGGCACGATTCGAACCCGGGAAAGGCTGATCTGACGGCCCTTGCAGCCCTCGCTTGACTTCCAGCTCAAGCGAAGAACCTCGCCCGCGAGGTCCGCCAGATCGATCCGCTGCGGCCGTGGAAAATCACCATGCAGGGCGAAACCGCTCGAGCGGACGGACATCACGCCAGGCTCACCGTTCCAGAGAGTGCGGGTCCCGCCGTCGGACTCGGCCTCGAGAGTGACTGTGCAGCCAGGTCGGGGCGCGTTGTGCAGCAAGGGGATGAACTCGAGCACTTGCCGCTTCCCGATCAGCAGCGGAGAACGCGCTGTCAGGATGCCTTCGAGTGGATGGATATCGAGCCTTATCTCGCTCTGCGAGAGCTTGATACGCAGAGGACGCGACGGGCCAAGGAGGCTCGCGAGTTCTTCCGCCGGCAAGGGGAGTTCCTCACCCGGTCCGCAGGCCACGCCCATCGTCGATGCCAGGATCGCGAGCAGGATCCGGCACAGGTGCATCGAGCACGGTGATCGCATCGGGGGATCCTAGAAGCCTCGCCCACAAGGGGCCATTTAGATGGGTGCTCATCGGCCAGGGACCCGCTTGGGGGCTTTCTCGTCCTCGCGGAGCAGCAGTGTGTATCCACCGCTTCGCCGCGCCACTTTCCAGTCACCGCCGTAGGATGCCAGTAGTTGCCTGATCGCCAGTTGAGATTTGGGCCCGCAGCCTCCGAGCACCACCGCATCCACGCCTCCATCGACCGAGCCCTTCAGGGCAGCCGCGGGCCCCGGCGCAGACCTGCAGCCGGTGACCACATACTGCGCAGCCATCCGGCGCAGCCCTTCCTCTTTCCGCCCGGCGATCTCGAAGGCGAATTGCGTCTGGAACGCACGTGCGGTTTCGAGCTGGATGTTCGGGTTGAGCAAGGGAAGGACGTGAACGATCGACTCGGGCGCGAGCAGATGACGGCCGTCGAGCTGGTCTGCGACCGTGCGCGAGAACTCGAGTTCAGCCGGCGGAAACCGGTACTCCATCGGCTGCTTCAACCAGACGTGCGATCGGCCCGGCCCCGGAGCGATCGGCGAGTGATCGTAGGCGAGGGCGATCGAGGCGAATGCCAACAGGCCCACGACGAGTTCTGCTCCGCGTTCCCGGGGGCCCTGCCCGACGGCAAGAAAGCATCGGACCAGCAGTCCTGCGCAGAGAGGGACGGGGAAGAGGTAGGCCAGGCGCCAGTAGGCTCCCGATTGCAGCAGCTTCAAGAACACGGGGCCGGTCAGGGGGTTCGTGAAAAGCGCGGCCAGCACGAGGGTCAGAAGGATCACGAAACTTCGGAAGGGCCTGGGGAGCAGCACCGCCGGAACCGCAATCAACAGGATGATGTTCCTGGCCAGGGTCCAGGGGCTGTCGATGACGAGTTGGAGGTTCGCCATCCAGGTTGCCGGCCAGGTGATGTAGAGCTGCTCGAGGGGATATGTCGGTAGCCAGCCGAGCATCATGGCCGCCAGGATGCAGCCACTATAGGTAGAGGCCAGGTTGACTCGAAAGGCGAGGCCGAGGTTTTCGCGGGTCGGTCCGCGGCTCAACACGAACGCCGCAGAGACCGCGAACGTCAAGGCGGGCACCATGAAGAGACCGGAAGAACTCAACCCCCCAGCGGCCACCGAGACCATGAGCACGGGCAGGAAGCGTCCGAGGCTCGGAAGCACCAGATAGCGATAGGACATCAACATGGCCAAGGGGACCATGAGCGACCACATGATGGCTTTGCCCTGCCAGATGCGCACGAGCGTGACGTTGCCGAGCGATCGGTGGACGTTGCCGTCGACTAGCATGAATGCGCATACGAGGGCGGTTGCGGCGATGGAAGTCATGCGCCCCAACCCGAGCTCCCCGAAGATCAGGACATACGCGAAGACGAAGAGCATGCTGGCCGCGATGGCGCCCAGGTTGTGGAAGGCCATGAGCGGATCGATGCCGAGGAGATCCGCAGACATCGCCACGAAGAATTCGTAGGAGGTGACCGTCAGGACCGAGCTGAGCGGAAGCTCCGCGACGTCGTGGATCATCTCCGTGACGATGAAGGGTTGGCCGAGACCACGGAGTTGCAGAAGAGCGCGATGGAAATACTGCACGTCGTCTGCGTCGGGGCGAGAGACGATCAGCACGAGAAGACCCAGTACGCCTCCGAGCAGAAGCGCGGCGGAGAGAAGACGCAGATCCCCCGGGCCCGCCAGGAGGGCGCGCCGCCAATGCTTCAGCGAAGCCCAGCCGCTTGCGCTGAGGAGCAGCATGAAGGGGAGCCAGATCCAATGCGCCGCCAGCTGAAGAGAAGCAATCAGGTGGTAGGCCAGGGTCCAGCTGAACAGGACTGCGAGGGCCGCTTCGCAGAGCATCCGAATCGGCGCACCGGCTGAATCGCTCAGGGCCGCGCTGGCCGGATCGCCCAGAGGCGCACCCGGATTCCTGCTACGCGGGCTTAGGCTGGGGCTCACGAGTTCATCGTACCGGAGTAGCCTCGGCTGCCTATTCGGACTCGAGGGTTCCGAGGACACGAAGCGCCTCGCCTTCCCGCTCTGAGAGATCGCAAGGCTGGGAACTCGGAGGCCGTTGGCGCCAACCTCGCGTCAAGCGCAGACCTGGGCATGCATCCTGCAGCTCCTGGAGCCATGAGCGAACAGAACCTGATTCTCGACATCACGGAAACCGGTCGGGGTGCCTCTGAAGGCCAGATCGCCCGGATCGCAGTGGGCACCTCGGCTGGACTCACGCGAAGCGGCGATGCCACATTGACCAGCGACTGCAGGACGATCGGCGCTCTCGCCGCAGAAATCACCCGGTTGAAGGCGGAGCTCGATGACATCGCCAGTGAGCTGAGTGAGAGATGGGGAGCGGAGGAGACCGCGCCTGCGAAATCCGAGCCCGCGTCCATTGAATCGGACACCGAGCGCCCCTCGCTCCAAAGCGATCTCACGGTACGGGAGGTGATGACCCACGAGGTCAAGACCGTGAGCCGCAACGATCGACTCTCGGTGGCGGAGGATCTGATGAAGGTCGGCCGCTTCCGTCACGTCGTGGTGGTCGAAGAAGATGGGCAATTGGCAGGCGTCGTCAGCCAGCGCGATCTCTTCTACGGAGCGCTTGCATGGTCCCTCGGGCAGGGGTCGGAGGCGCATCGGCGTACGCTGGAGGCCCTGCCCGTGAAGCAGGTGATGACGACCAACCTGGCCGTCGTCGAGCCCGACATGCTGCTCTCCCGGGCGGGCGCGCTGATGATCGAGCATCGCGTCGGCTGTCTTCCGGTGGTCGAGCAAGAGCGGGTGATCGGCATCCTGACGGAAGGCGATTTCCTGGCGTTGCTGGCCTGAGGACGGACCCCGGGTCGCATGGGCAATCCGTCGTCCGGTTCCAGGCAATGCAGCCGGGCTCCATCATGCCCCGTTTTAGTGGGGCACTTCGGGACAGAAAACCGACCGGGTTTGCCTCGAACTGTCCCCAGACGGGTGAAAGCAGCTGTTTGGCGGCATTCCCGTTCGGCACGATTCGTGAAAACACTTCGAGGTGGTAGCCCACGATGTCCGCCCAAGAGCCCCAACTCATCTCCGATCCCTCTGGGCCAGCCCCGGGGCTTCTCGAGTCCAAGCGGCGTGGCGGTGGCGGCCGGCCAGGCTTCGTCTGGTTCGTGGGCGCCGGTCCGGGAGATGCCGACCTGATCACCTTGCGGGGTTGGCGGGTGCTGCAGAAGGCGGAGATCGTCCTGCACGACAGCCTGGTGGATCCGGCGTTGTTCGAGGACCTGGGCGCTGAATGCGTCTTCGTCGGGAAGCGCTGCGGTGAGCACTCGATGAGCCAAGAGCAGATCATCGAGCTGCTCATCGGTCTGGCCCTGCAAGGCAAGAGGGTCGTTCGTCTGAAGGGTGGCGATCCGGCAGTTCTCGGCCGGCTTGGAGAAGAAGCCCTGAGTGTCGCGGACGCCGGGATTGGCTTCGAAGTCGTTCCCGGTGTGACCAGCTCGACGTCGGTGCCGGAACTGGCGGGGATTCCTGTCACGCATCGCAGCCTGGCGGATAGCTTCGTCGTTGCCAGCGCTCATCGCTGCGCCGAAGGGGCTGAATTGTCGATTCCGCCCTACCTGGCGCGCACGACGCTGGTCCTGATGATGGCTCGGGCCACGGCGACGGAGTGGCAGCAGCAGTTGCTTCGTGAGGGCTACCCGCCGGAGCTGCCCGTGGCCCTCATCAGCCGAGGGGCGACGGAGCAGCAGCGCGTCGTCGTGACGTCCGTCGCTTCCGCGGCGACGGATCTTCAGGCTGCCGGCCTGGAGACGCCGGTTCTGGCCGTTGTTGGCCGTGTCGTTTCGCTTCGCGCTCATCTCGCGTCGCGGCCAATCGACTCGGCTGAGGAACGCATCCATTGTCAATGAAGGAGAGGGGTCATGATGAGGAAGACGACGATTTCAGGTCAGCGAAGGGGAAGCCTCATTGGGCTATGCGCCATCATCGCGATGGGGTTCGCTCTTGTGGCGATTCCAGGCTCGGCGGTAGCCGACGAATCTGCTGAGACACCGGCCGGCTGGGAGAGCTGGCTGGACAACGAGTACTTCAAGGTGAACTTGAATGTCCGGGCTCGAATCGAACTGGCGGATTTCGACGGTCTGGATTCGTCCCAGGCTTATACGGTCCGCACGCGGTTGGGGATCGGGACGAAGCCGTTCTACGGCTTCTCGTTCTACGCGGAGGGGGAGAACATCTTCGCCATCAACGATGACGAGTACTTCGATGTGGTCGAGACGCCGACCGGCCAGGCGCCGATCGCCGATCCGGAAAACACGGAGCTGAACCAGCTCTTTGCGCGCTATCAGAACAAGGATGCCCTTGGACTCGACCTCAAGGTCGGGCGCCAGCGCGTCATCCTCGACGACCATCGATTCGTGGGCAACGTAGGCTGGCGGCAGAACGAGCAGACCTACGATGTCGGGCTCATCACCGTCTCTCCGGTGGAGCACCTGAGTGCGACCTACGGGTACCTCTGGGACATCCATCGGATCTTCGGCGACCAGGGGCCGGCAGGTCTCAGGGATCTCGATTCCCAGTCGCACGTCGTCCATTTCGCCTACGACGGAATCGAGGGGATGACGATCGCCGCTTTCGCCTATCTCCTGGACGTCGATGACGCGCCGGGTATCTCGTCCGACTCGTACGGTTTCCGGGTGACGGGCAAGCGGGCCCTGGACGGACCCCTGAGCCTGAACTACGCCGGTTCCTACGCCATCCAGACCGATGCCGCGTCCAATCCCGTGAACTACACCGCCCACTACGTGGCGGCCGAAGGCGGATTGACGCATGCCGATGTCGGCAGCTTGGCGGTCGGCTACGAGTTGCTGAGTTCGGATGACGGCAAGGCGCGCTTCGTGACGCCCCTGGCCACGGCCCACAAGTTCAACGGCTGGGCAGATGTCTTCCTGAACAACGGTGGCGTGAACGGTCTCCAGGATCTCTATGTCTCGATAGGGCCGAAGCTGCCCTGGGGCCTGAAAGGGAAGCTGGTCTACCACCACTTCTGGAGCCACGAGGACACGAACTCCCTGGGTGACGAGGTCGACATCCTGCTCAAGAAGCCGATCAACGACCACGTCACGCTCCTGACCAAGGCAGCGTATTTCGATGGGACCTCGAAGGGCCCCGTGGACCGCTGGCGCTATTGGCTGGAAGTGACCTTCACGTACTGAGCGCGCCCGGGTGCCGGCCCACGGCGGAGACCTGGCGTCATCCGCCGTGGGCCGACCACCACTCGTCGAGCTCCGGCAGGAAGTAGCGCAGGCGCGTCTTCTTGAACTCGCGCGTGCTGAACAGGACCGCGTAGTCGTCCACGCCGGTCCGTTCGGACAGCTCCTGGGCCAGCTTTCGGCATGTGGTCTCGTCCGGTCCGTGGATCATGCTGTAGACGGAGTACGGGAAGCCCTGCACGACGTTCCTGGCGTAGCAGTGGCTCACCTCGGGAGCTTCGGCGAGCTGGCGACCGACGGTTTCGATGTCGGATTCCGGAACCTGCCACACGGCCATTCCGTTGGCGCGAACGCCGAGCTTTCTGTGGCGCAGGGTGCCGACATAGCGCCGGATCGCGCCACCCAGGTGCCGATGTGCGAAGGCGAGCAGATCGTCGACTTCGACACCGACGTTCTCCGCCAGGAGATCGAAGGGTCGGGCGGTGATCGGTAGAGGCGTTTGAAGGGCCCGGAAGCAGCGCTGGTCGCTCTCTGAGATCTCGATCCTTGCGACCTCGGAACCGAACACGGTCGAGGTGGCGTTCTTCCGCGTCTTCGGGTCGAAGTTGACACCGATCTTGAACGTCTGTGTGCGTCGAAGGGGATGGAAGCGACGGACACCGCTGGAACGCGCGAGGGCGGCGAGCGTCGCATCGATCCCCATAGAAGGGGGGACAGCGACGGTGAACCAGAGGTTGAAGCGGTGGCTGCGCAGGTAGTTGTGCGTCACCGTCGGGTGCGCGTTGATCACTTCGACGACCCGATCGAGTTCCGGCTCGGCGACCTCCGCCGCGACCAGGGCGCTCTCGTAGCCGAGTGCGCTGCCCTCCAGCACGGCTGAGATCTCGCGCAGGACACCCTCGCGCTCGAGGTCAGCGAGCTCCTCGATCACCCGGGCCTCTTCGATCCCCAGGTCAGCTCCGAGCTGCCCGAAGGGGGTCGAAGCGAGCGGCACGCCTGCCTGGATGGCTCGGATCAAAGCGTCGCGGGGAGTCTCCGAAGAATCCGTGCTCGCGCCGCTCACAGCCCGATCCTGAACGCGCGCCAGACACCGAAGATGCCCGACGGTGATTCCAGGGTCTGGACGTCCTCGATGCGTCGTGTGGCGGCGTTCACCAGCACGAGCTTGTTGTCGCGATTCGCGCTCACCAGCACATGGGAGCCTCTTGGCGTGAAGTCCATGTGATAGATCCGGCCCCCGACCTCGAGCGTGTCGACCACCTCGAGCTTCTCCGTGTCGATGATCTGCACGAACGCATCGTCCTCTTCTCCCGAGAAGCTCACCCAGATCTCACGCTCGGTAGGCGAGCGCACCGCATACACCGGGTGGCCCCGAACGGGAATCGACCGATGGAATTCCCAGGTGCTTCGGTCGAGCACGGCGAGCCGCTTCTCTCCGACGAGTGGCACGAACACCCATTTCCCGGCTACCGCCCAGGAGGCCATATGCGGAAGCTTCACCGGTGCGTTCTTGTCGTACTTCAGCGTCGGGTCGCGCAGGGAGATCTCACGAACGCCGGCCTCCGGCTTCGTGAGATCGAGCACGGAGACCCGATCGGATTCCAGGTGGCCGACCACGTAGTAGCGCCCGTCGGGCGTGATCATCGCGTCATAGGGCAGGGCGGCGTTGGTCGGAATGCGATGCTCGATGGGAAACCCGGGCTGGCTTGCGTCGATGATCCAGATCTCGCCGCCCTCGATGAGCACACAGACGAAACGGTTTCCTGGAGCGTCCACGATTCCAGTGACGCGCGAGGGAAAGGTCTTGCCGTCTTTCTCGAAGGTCGCGCGATGTTCCTTCAGGAGGTGGAGATCCTCGGCGTCGATGAGCGTGACACCACCCGGAACGTATTCAGCGGTCGCGATCACGCGGCCATCTTGGCTTATCGCGTTGTCGATGGAGTTCTGCGAGGTGAAGATCTCACCGGTGCGCTCGAGGCTCTGCAGGTCGATCCGGCTGACCTTGCCGCCCCGGGTTGCGAGGTAGCCGTAGCGGAGGTCCGGGGAGAAGATCATCGTCGCGTGGCGCAGGTTTCCGAGATCCGTGATCCGCTTGGGTAGAAGCTTGCGAGCCTGGTAGTCGTAGACGGCGAGGCTGCCCGATGCGCGTTCGACCACGAACACACGCGAGCCGATCCCCTCACTCGCAGCCTGCCCCGGGCCGAGCAGCAAAGGGAGCAGGAAAATCCAAACCAGGCGCCGCATCACTCGAGTTCCTTCGCTTTCGAGGAGGGGTTCGCGTCGAAACCGATCTCCGTATCCGTCATCAGACAAGCAGGGTCCGGGGCCCACATGTCGCCATGGCAGGTGACCGCCCGTTCGCGATGGGATCCCCGGCAGAGCTCCACGTAGTTGCACTGGCCACAACGTCCCGTCAGATGCTTGGCGCGTTCACGCAGCTGCTGGCGGAGGGGATGGGCGAGGATGGTTTCGAAGCGCTCGCGTCGGACATCACCGAGCACCGCGCCCCGCCAGAACTGGTCCGGGTGGACCTGCCCAAGGTGGTCGACGTTCAGAACCCGTTCGCCGGCGGAGTTCCCTCCGCGCTCGCGCAGCAGCTCTTCGACAGGAGCGGCCGCAGCGGCTCCGTAACGCTCCTCGATCCAGCGAAGCAGGAGCGGTCCGTCCGAATCGTTGGAACCGGTCACGACGCGAAGTGTGTGCCCTCGCTCGAGCAGCTTCTCGGCCGCCTCGAAGAGCTGGACGACCGCCGACCGAGCGCGATTGCGAGGCAGATCCTCATCGACGAGGTGACGCCCCCGTCCGGAGTAGACCAGGTGGGAGGCATAGAAACGGCTCGCACCTACCTCTCGCGCGGTGTCGAGTACGGCGTCGAGCTGGTCGATGTTCCGACCGGTCAGTGTCATGCGCAGCCCCGTGCGCATGCCGGCGGCCTTGGCAAAGCGCAGGCCCGCGAGGGCGGCCTCGGTTCCGCCCTCCATGCCGCGATAGGGGTCGTTGAACTCGCGGACTCCGTCGACACTGATGCCTACATAGGGAACGCCCACCTCAGCCAGGCGGTTGGCCATCGCTTCGTCGATCAGGGTTCCGTTGCTGGAGAGCTGCGGCGCGATGCCCACCGAGCGGGCGTGGGCGAGCAGCTCGAAGAGGTCGGGCCGCAGCAGCGGCTCGCCTCCGCTGAAGATGACGATGGTCACGCCGCTGGCCGCCATCTGGTCCAGCAGGTCGCAGGCCTCGGCCGTGGTGAGATCCTTTGGGGAGGGTCGTGAGCCTGCGGACGCGTAGCAATGCGGACACGTCATGTTGCAATGGACGCAGACATTCCAGACGATCACGGGCCCGTGGAGTTGGGTCCGTGTGAAGCGCTGGGGAGCACGGGCGCTCGCCTCAGCTGTCGAGAGCTGATTCATTCCAACCTCGAGGAGGTCGCTCACGGGAAGCATGGTCTCTCCGCCCAGGCAGAAATCGGTTGCACAGCATACCGGTGTGGGGAACGACCGAAAACCCATCGCTTGAGAGGGCTGGAACGGGCTGTTACAACCGCTGTCATGCACGCCGGCACCTTTGCTCCGTCTGGCAGCCCAGCTCCGGGTTCCGATCGTCTGGGCTCCGATCGTCGAGAACGAGCTTGGCGCCGCCTGGGAGCCGCCCACGTGCTTCTGGCGCTCGCCCTGGTCTCCTCGGCCGCCGCGGACACGGAACCGGATCCGTCAGCCCTGTATCAGGAGCATTGCGCCAGCTGCCATGGAGCCGAGCGCTACGGTGGCTACGCGCCGCCGCTCTACTCCGAGGCGCTGGCCCGCAAGAAGGACGATGCGCTCCTGCGGGGAATCCTCGAGGGGCTTCCCAATACGCAGATGCCGGCCTTCGGGGATCGGATGGACGAGGCCGCTGCCAAGGGCCTCGTCGAATTCGCGCGAAGGCCCCTCCCCGAGGTGGCCTGGGGTGTCGATGCGATTGCGGCGAGCCGCGTGGAGGAGGATCCCGGCGCGGATCGGATCTCGCCGTCCATCCGGCGGGATGCGCTCATCCTGGTCGTCGAGCGGGCAACGGGAAGCATCTCCGTCCTCGACGGCGACCGGCTCTCGGAGCTCGATCGCTTCTCCGTCGGGCGCATTCATGGGGGCCCGAAGTTCGACCGGGATCTTCATCGCGTCTACGCCGTGACCCGCGATGGCACGGTCGTGGAGTACGACATCGATCGGCTCGCGCTCCGGACCCGAGTGAAGGTCGGGGTCAACACGCGCAACATCGCGGTCTCGCCCGACGGAGCGTTCGTCGCCGCAGCGAACCAGTTGCCCCGGAGCCTGGTGATCATGGATGCTCAGCTTCGGCCGATTCGGAGCATCCCTCTCACCGCCCAACCTAGCGGCGTGTATTTCGTTCCGGGCCAGCAGCACTTCATCCTCGGTTTTCGGGATGAGTCGAAACTGCTGATCGTCTCCCTTCCGGATCTCGGGCTCCGCTGGCTGGAGCTTCCCGAGCCTTTCGAAGATTTCATCCTGGTCCCGGGCCGCAACCAGATCGTCGCGAGTTCCCGCAAGGGGAAGCGGCTGATCCTCTACGACCTGGCGAGCGAGCGCATCCTGGGGACCCTCCCGACCAACGGTTTGCCTCACCTCTTTTCCGCGTGCTTCTTTGGCGAGGACGGAGCCCGCCGCGCAGCCTTCAATCACATTGGCGTTCCGCGGCTCTCGATCGTGGACATGGAGTCCTTCGAGATCCTGCGCGAGATCCCGCTGAAAGGCTCCGGCTATTTCGTTCGCACGCATACCGCGACGCCTTTCCTCTGGGTCGATTCGAATACCGAGGAGATCGAGCTGGTCGAGAAGAGCACGCTGCGGCTTCTCGAGCGGACGCTGCATCCGGCTCCGGGGAAGAAGGCGATGCACGTCGAGTTCACGGCCGAGGGTGACAAGGCGCTGGTCAGCGTCTGGCACGCCGATGGAGCGGTCGTGGCCTACGATTCGACGACGCTGGCTGAGGTCGCGCGCCTTCCATACGCTATGCCCGTGGGCAAGTACAACGCTCGGAATCGAACGCGTGACTTTCGCCGTCCCAAGGCCGGCATCGAAAGTCCCTCGGAATGAGGTCGTTCTCGTCGTCGTATGGGTGGGCGCTGGTGGTGGTCGTGATGCTGGCGTTGCCCGTAGCCGGTGACGCCCGGGATGATGTCCCTGAGGATCTCCTGCACGCGAAGAACACGCTCAGCCTCTCACCCAAACGGATCGCGTATTTCGAGAAGCAGTTCCGGGCCAAGTGCGCGCGCTGCCACGGTGCCCTCGGAGATGGTGCCGGTAGCGACGCTGAGAAGGATGTCCCGCCGGCTGATCTCACCAACGCTTCGCTGATGAGCCAACGCAGCGACGGCCAGCTCTTCTACCAGATCCTGGTAGGAGGCATGCCCCGCTGTGCCATGCCAGCATTCGGCCCCGAATCCGACCACGGCTGGCCCGAGAAGAAGATCTGGGAGATGGTCGCCTTCGTCCGACGCTTCTCCGAAACATCGGACGAATAGGCAGTCGGCCGCTACTCCTCCTTCTGGGTCTTCACCCTCGTGAAACTCGTGGCCGGGGTCTTCACGTTCGTAGCCTGGGGTACATGGCACATCGTGCAGTCGTACCGGGCGCCCGAGAGGTCTTTTCCTTTCGCGTAGGACCCGACCTTCAGGCGCATCGGCTCCCCCGGTTTCCCTTCCACCATCTGTGCGTTCTTGAAGTGGCTCTCGGTGACCGGAATCTCATCATCTTCCGTGACGTTCATCGGGTGATGACACTCGAGGCACTCGTTCGAATCGCGCCGGATCGGCAGCATGTCCTCCACGGAGTGGGGGATGGAGGGCGGCGCATCGGGGAACGCGCGATCCAGAAGCTTCGATTCGCCGGGCTCCTCGTCGAGGTAGATCGGGAGCTCCTGGCTCGCAAGCGCACTCAGATCCACGTCGCGAAAGTACACGTCGACGCCATCGTCGACCTCGGCGTTCTCGATGTCTTCCGCGCTGACTCCGAATGCCAGCAGGGCCACGAGCATCGTGGCGATCGAAAGGCGGAACCAGATTCTTGACTGCATGACAGCCTCCTGCACTAGATCTCTGTCGTTGCCGGCTCGTCACCGGCGCGGATGGGTCGAACGTTGAAAGAAAAGACTTCTTGCGGGCAGACCTCGATGCATCGCGCGCAGTTCGTGCACTCTCCGCCTCCGACGAATCCCGCTGCAGCGATCCTGTCGAAATGGAGCACCTGGGGCTCCGGGCAGACCCGGACGCAATCCCCGCAGTGGTCGCATCGCTCGGCCGCAAAGGCCGGCCGAAGCAGGGAAGCACGGCCGATCAGCGCATAGAAGGCACCGAGCGGGCAAAGGGATCCGCACCAGCCGTGGCGCAGGACCAGCACGTCGAGCGCCAGGATCCAGGGGATCACGAGCAATCCGAGGCCCGCTCCGAAGATGATCTCGCGATGAAGCATGGATACGGGGCTGATCCATTCGAACGCGGCGACACCGAGCACAGCCGAAAGCACGAGCCCGAGCAGCATGAATCCGTATCGGGCCTCACGGGCAACGGCCAGCTGGCCGTGGGGGTGGAAACGTCGCTTGATCACGCGGCCGAGGTCGGCGACCGGATTGACCGGGCACACCCACGAGCAGAAACTGCGGCCTCCAACGAACCAGTAGAAGAGGACGACCACGGCGGCCCCGATCAGTACGGTGCTCGAGATCAGGTGGCCACTGGCGAGGACCTGGAGCGCAGCATAGGGATCCGACAAGGGCACGGTACGAAACACTCGGGAGCTCGAGAGATTGCCCGTGAGCCAGCCCAGGTGCATGTGAGCGCCGAGCCAGAACAACAAGAGGATCCCAGCCTGACTGAGCCGGCGAAGCACGAGGTAGCGATGAGCGAGGATCCAACTCATGGCGTCGTGGTCTCTTCGAGCTCATCCAGTGCGTCGAGCACCTTGCTCGTATTGTCCTGCCACGCTTCCGGCTGCACGGCATCCGAGGGCCCGAAGTCCCGGCTGATCGTCGGCTCCTCCTCCCAGCCGAAGCGATAGTTGGATCCGAGCTTGCCCTGCGCGAGATCGCGGGGCAGCACCTTGATCGCCGCCTCCTCCAGAACGCAGGAGTGCTCGCACATCCCGCATCCCGTGCACGCATTGGAATTGACCACCGGAAGGAAGAACGCGTGCTTGCCGGTGCGTTCCTGCGGCCGGAACTCGAGCTGGATGGCCTGGCCGATGAGCGGGCAAGCGCGGTAGCACACCTCGCAGCGCAGTCCTTGGAACGCGAGACAGGTCTCCTGATCGCTCAGGACGGCGAGCCCCATTCGGGCGTCCTCGATCGCCGTGTCGGGCACCAGGGAGCCGCTCGGGCAGGCTGCCACGCAGGGCACATCCGGGCACATGTGGCAGGGGATCTTCCTGGGCTCGAAGGACGGCGTGCCCAGCGATTCCTGGCCGGCGGTGGCGAGCTCCAGGGTGTCGTACGGACACGCTTCGACGCACTGGCCGCATTTGGTGCAAGTAGCGAGGAACTCGGGCTCCGCGCGGGCACCCGGCGGGCGGCGCCGGAGGATCGGGCCGCGCTGTCCCTCGACCAGCTGGGCCCACACGGCTCCACCCGTGCCCGCAAGGGCGAGATTGCGCCCGCGGAACGCGCCCGCAAGGAACTCGCGTCGGCTGAAGCCCGAGTCGCTCATGTTCAGATCTTGCGCACCCTGGCTGCGCACTTCTTGTAGTCGGTCTCTTTCGAGATCGGGCAGGTGGCATCGAGGGTGAGCTTGTTGATCAGGACGTTCTCATCGAACCAGGGCACGAAGACGAGTCCGCGGGGCGGTCGATTCCTCCCCTGGGTCTCCACGCGCACCTTGACCTTCCCTCTGCGGGATTCCAGTATGACCTCCTCGTTGCGTGCGACGCCCCGCTCCTTCGCATCTTCGGCGTGCATGAAGCACACCGCGTAGGGGACGGCGCGGTTGAGTTCTTCCACGCGCTTGGTCATGGAGCCGGAGTGCCAATGCTCGAGTACTCGACCCGTGCAGAGCCAGAGGTCGTACTCGGCATCCGGGCTCTCGGCCGGCTCGGCGTAGGGTCGGAAGAAGATCTTCGCCTTGCCGGCGAGATCGATCTTCTCTCCCTTCAGGCTGCCCTGAGGAATCTTCTTCAGCGCCTTGCCGTAGAAGTTGAACCCCTCACCGGGCTTGACGTAGGGGTCGTAGCCTTCCTTGAACCGCCACTGGGTCTCCCTCCCGTTGACGACGGGCCAACGCAAGCCGCGCACCCGATGATAGGTATCGAAATCGGCCAGGTCGTGGCCGTTGCCGAGCCCGAATTGGCGGTACTCCTCCCAGAGAGCCTTGTGCACGAAGAAGCCGAAGTGCTCGGCCATGTCATTCGGATGGCCCTCGGCGATCGGGTCGGGCCAGGCCACCTTCTTCATCTCGTCCGTGGCGAAGAGCACCTCATACAGGGTCTGCTCCGGGTCGTATCCCATCGCCTTGGCGCCGGCGAGTACGTCCGGGAGCTTTCCGTCTTCGAAGCCGTCGGCCTTCAGGCCGGGGATCGGTTGCTCCCCCCAGACTTCCTTCAGCTTGAAGCGCTTCGCGAACTCGAGGATCTGCCAGAGGTCGCCTTCCGCCTCTCCCGGTGCCTTCACCTGCTGGCGCCAATGCTGGGTGCGACGCTCCGCATTTCCGTAGGCGCCCCACTTCTCGTAGATCATCGCGGTCGGCAGGATCAGGTCCGCCACCTTGGCGGATACGGTCGGGTAGCAATCCGACACGACGATGAAGTTGTCGCCTTCGCGCGCGGCACGGATCCACTCGCTGGCGTTGGCGAAATCCTGGAAGGGGTTCGTCACCATGGCCCAGAAGAAGCGGACCGTCCCGGCGCGAAGGGCTCGCATCATCGCGACCGCATGGGTTCCCACCTTGGGATTCAGGGTTCCTGCGGGCAGCTTCCAGAGCTTCTCGGATTTTGCCCGGTGGCCCGGGTTGAAGACCACCATGTCCGAAGGCAGGCGGTGGGCGAAGGTCCCCACTTCTCGGGCCGTGCCGCACGCAGACGGCTGGCCCGTGAGCGAGAAGGCGCCAGCGCCTGGCGTCGAAATCTTCCCGGCGAGGAGGTGGATCATGTAGATCTGCTCGTTCACCCAGGTTCCGCGAGAGTGCTGGTTGAAGCCCATCGTCCAGAAGGAAACGACCTTCCGCTCCGGGTCCGCGTAGAGATCGGCGAGCTCGAGGAGCTCCTCCTTCGGGACTCCCGAGAGTTCGCTGACGTACTCGACGGTGTAAGGCTCGAGCTTCTGCTTGAACTCCTCGAACGAGATCGCCCAATGGGCGCCCGCCTTGTTGCGCATCGTCTGGCCTTGCTCGCGGGGGTGGTCCGCCGGCAGGCCGTAGCCGATGTCCGTGGGGCCCGTTGCGAAGATGCAATGCTTCTTCACGAAGTCGTGATTGACCGCATCCTTCTCGATCATGTGCTTCGCAATGAAGTTCATGATGGCCAGGTCGGTCTGGGGTTTGAAGACGATCTCCAGATCGGCGAGATCGCCACTGCGATTCCCGAACGTGGTGAGGTTGATCACCTTCGTCTTCTTGTGCGTCAGCTTGCGGTCGGTCACCCGCGACCAGAGGATCGGGTGACACTCGGCCATGTTGGCCCCCCAGGAGACCACCGCATCCGTCACTTCGATGTCGTCGTAGCAGCCCGGGGGCTCGTCGATGCCGAAGGTCTGGATGAACCCGGCGACCGCGGAAGCCATGCAGTGGCGTGCGTTCGGGTCGAGGTTGTTGGATCGCACGCCGGCCTTCATGAACTTCGCGGCGGCGTAGCCCTCATCGATCGTGTACTGGCCCGATCCGAAGATCGAAACCGACGAGGGGCCGGATTCCTCGTAGGCCTCCTTGAACTTGGCGGCCATCACGTCGAAGGCTTCTTCCCAGCTCACCGGGGTGAACTTGCCCTGCTTGTCGTATTTCCCGTCCTTCTTGCGGAGCAGCGGGCGCGTCAAGCGATCCTCGCCGTACATGATCTTGGCGTTGAAGTAGCCCTTGATGCAGTTGATCCCGCGGTTCACGGGCGATTCCGGGTCGCCCTTGACGGCCACCACACGCCCCTTCTTCGTCGCCATCATGATCCCGCAGCCGACCCCGCAGAAGCGGCATACGGACTTGTCCCACTTCCACCCCGCTTCCAGTGCCTTGGCTTTCGCCTGAGCCTCTGCCGGCACCAGCATTCCCATGCTGGTCGCCGCGGAGGCTGCAACTGCGGTCTTCAGAAAACTTCGACGCGTCTGTTCCATGGTGCCCTCTCTCGTCATGCGCGCGGCCGCGAACCGTGCGGCGCTGCGCCCTCGGATACAAAGCAAGGTTCGCGCCAGCAGAGAGCGATTCTGGAGCCCCCTTGGCCCCAATTTCAGACTTGGTGCGGCGCAGGGCCCCGGCCGATGCGGAAGCAAGCCTCAGTTGGCTGGAACCTGCCGTCAGCTCACTTGCCAGCCTCGTCATCCACGAAATGCTCGACCATCTCGGCGAGAAGGATATGCGGCAGGTTTCGAAGCTCGAGGATGCGCGCGGTGGCCTCATGCGTGGTCGCGGCTTCGATCGTCGCGATGATTCGTCCTTTTTCGCTCTCTACGTGGTGGACGTCCGCCCATTCGTGGGCCGCGACGGCGGCCCGGGTCTCGTCGACGTGCTCGGGAAGCGTCGCCACCAGGACGGCTGAAATCATCATGGCCCAGTCTCCTCCTCAGGGTTCTCGAGGTTCCAGACCAACAGCCGCGCATCATTGCCGGCGCTGATCAAATTTCTTCCTTCCGACGTGAACGCAAGGGCCTGGATGGGCGCTGTGTGCCCCGCGAGCTGCCTCAGGATCCGACCGGTGCCGAGTTCGATCAGGCCGATCGCGTGATCCTCGAGCGTTGCGGCCAGCCGCGTCCCTGCCGGGTCGATCGCAACGGCGGTGACATAACGATCGCCCTGGTAGAGGGTCCGTGATCTGGGAGGATCGAGCGTAAGATCCCAGTAGAGGATTCGCTTGTCCTTGCTTCCGCTGATGAGCACTCCATCGTCTGCCCAGCACAGGGCGAAGACGCTGTCCCGATGCCCTTCCAGAACCTGGAGTGTTCGGCCACTTCGTGCGTCCACGACCCGGATGCGGCTCGAGCGCAGCGCGATCGCCACCCGGCTGCGGTCCGGACTCACCGAGATCGCGTAGATCGGGTCGTAATCGAGCTGCCGGCGGTAGACCTCCTGGCCCCCATCGGTCTCCACGAGGGCGAGCTCTCCGCGCATGTTTCCGAGCAGCAGATGCCGGTCATCCAGGAACCGGCATGCCAACACGCTACCGGAGGTGGACAGGGGAGGAGGCAGCTCCTTGCCATGCCCTTCCGGGTCGAAGAACCACAGCTGTTCGTCAGAGCTGGCGGCTGCTGCACGGAGGCCCCCCGGAGCGACGGCGACGCAGGAGATCGTGGGCGGGAGATCGCGTCCGGGCCCAGGCAGAAGGGAGAGAGGTGCCTCGAGCTTGGTTCCCTTCCGCCAATCGTAGGCCTCGACCCGCCCCGACTGGGTTGCCACGAAGACCCGATCCCCGCGGAGCGCCGCGTCCAGGATCATGTGATCCGCCCGAAAAGCACGACGAGGCGCTTCGGATTCGTCTTCCTCCGCCCCCGCTGCGCCCGCGAGCCCGGAGAGCGTCAGCACAAGGGCGAGCGCACTCGAGAACGAACTCACGTCCGCCGATACCCGAACTCCCCAAGCGTGATGGCGATCGAGATCTTGGCCATGAACGTGAAGCTGAGAAGCCCCACGCCCCAGATGCCTGCACCTACCATGAGCTCGTTCAGGCTCGGGGTGTAGCGATAGACCTCTCCAATGACATCTGGCGTCAATCCGGGCAACAACAGTCCGAGGCCCTTCTCCACGTACACCCCGGCAACAGCCAGCACGCAGCCACAGAGAAGGACGGGAATGCGATTGCGGAAGGCAGGCACGATGAAGATCACGAACGCCGTGACGTTGCACGTCAAGGCGAACAAGGAGTAACCCGCGATGCCGTAGCCGCCCTCCAAGCTGAACCATTGGAACTGCGCGTGGATGATGTGATGGCTGTGGGAATAGAACTCTTTGAAGACTTCGCAGCCGAGAAGGAAGAGGTTGATGGCCATCGCGTAGGCCAGGAGCTCGCCGATCTTCCGCAACGCGGCGTCGGAAATCTGGATCGGTCGCACCTTTCGCAGGACCTGGAAGATCAGGACCAGCAATGCGGGGCCAGAGCAGAAGGCACTCGCCAGGAAGCGAGGTGCCAGGATGGCCTCATTCCAGAAAGGCCGGGCCTTGAGGCCCATGAAGAGGAATGCGGTCACCGTGTGGATGCTGATGGCCAGGGGGATCGACAGGAAGATGATCGGCATGATGAAGGCCGGGTTGTATTTCCGACCCGTGTAGCTCATGAAGACGAGATACGTCGCGACGAAGAAGTTGAGGACGAAATAGGCGGAGAGAACGAAGACGTCCCATACGAGCAACGAGTAGGGGAAGTTCGGCGTGCCCACGCCTGGCATCATGTGCCAGACCATCTCAGGACGCCCGATATCGATCGTGACGAAGAGCATGCACATGATGATGGCGGAGATCGCCAACAGCTCGCCTAGCAAGGCGACCTCACGAATGGGCCCCCAGTTGTAGATGTAGGCGGGGATGATCAGGATCACCGCTGCCGCGGCCACTCCGACCAGGAACGCAAAGTTGCCGATGTAGAAGCCCCAGGAAACCGGATCACGCATGTTGGACGTGACCAATCCGAAGCTCAGTTGATTGGAGTACGCCCAGGCTCCGCCCAGGATCATCATCACCAGCAACGCCAACCAGGCCATGTACCCATGGCTCCCGCGGGTGACGAGGGCCAGGCTCTCCTTGGAGAAATGCCAGAATTCCGCGAGGTATACCTTCATGTCGGGTTCGCCTCAGCCATAGAAGTAGAAGAATTTGGGCCTCGTGTTGAGCTCGGCTTTGAGCACGAAGGTCCGTTTGTTTTTCAGCAGGTAGGAGATCTCGCTATTCGGGTCGAGAAGGTTTCCGAACTTGCGCGCTCCGACCGGACAAGCCTCATGGCACGCCGGATAGCGTCCATCCCGGACACGCTGGATGCAGAAGCTGCACTTCTCCACCACCCCGCGTCCGCGCGGCCGGTTGCCGAGCGGATGGATGTTCGTGTTGACCTCGTCCGCAGGAATGTTCGGCTCGGCCCAGTTGAAATGTCTCGCGCCGTAGGGACACGCCGCCATGCAGTAGCGGCAGCCGATGCACCAGTCGTAGTCGATCACGACGATGCCGTCGGGCTCTTCCCAGGTTGCGCCTGTCGGGCAGACGTTGGTGCAGGGCGAGTCCTCGCAATGCTGACAGGCGATCGGGAGGTAGACCATGCCCTCGGCGGGCGCCTGCTCGTGGTCGTAGTACGGGTTCCCGTCTTCGAGTTCGAAGCCCCGCACCACGCGTTCGCGCTCGAATTCGAGCACGCGGATCCACTGGATCTCCGGATCGCGGGATTGGTTGTTCTCCTGGACACAGGCATCGACGCAGCGCCGGCAGCCGATGCAGCGCGAGATGTCGAGGCCGTAGCCGAAGACGACGTTGTCTACAGGGCCTGTGGCCTGTACGTCGAAGGGCTTGCCGTACTTCTTCTCGTATTTCCGAGCCAGGCGATCCGTGAGCTCGTCGATTTCCTCGTCGGACATGCTCCGGAAGTTCTTCTGGAAGAACGTCTCGAAATCGAAGGCCTCGGCGGCGGCAGGCACGCCGGCCGCCGCGCCCACGCCCGCAGCCGTCGTGCGCAGGAACTTCCGCCGGGACGCCCCCTTGGCATCGAGCTGTTCGTCCCGTTCAGGGTTCTTCACGATCGGTTTCCTCCGGCTCGATGCGCGGCTTCCAGGTGATCGAGGAAGGCCGGACCGGAGGTGGCTTTGGCTCGATCGGTTTGAACACGGGCGAATGCGGATCGTGGCAGGCCACGCAGGTCCAGTACTCCTTGGCCCCCCACCAGTGGCCAGTACGTTTCCCGTGGACGCCGGCCTTCCACTCCTCGAGACGCTGGCCATGGCATTGGGTGCAGAGCTTCCAGGAGTCCTCGAAGTCCACCAGGGTTCCATTGGAGAGGCGGAGGTTGTCGCGCTGGTCCGTGTCGTGGCAGCGCAGGCACCAGAGATCGCCGTGTGCGAGCACGGTCTCTTCGTGGTCGTCCTCGAGTTCGCGCGGCGTCGGGTTGGTCGGCTCGCCTTCGTGACAGTCGTCGCAAGGCATGTACTCGTCGTTCATCTCGGGCGGCGGTAGCAGCACCGGGAGAGGTTCGGGCGGCAGCGTCCTGCTCGGGTAGGAGCGAGCGGCATCGGGGCCGAGGGCGCAGCGGAGTGAGAGCAGTCCAAGGACCAGGACGACCGCCAATCCCAGGACGACCCAGGTCGCCAATCCGCCAGGCTGGGATTGATCGCCCACCTCTCCCGGGTCGTCGTCCGCCATCGTCAGTCCGCCTCATCCTCGGCCATCGGGTCGTAACCCTCGGGGACCGGATGTGCGATTTCTGTGACCGCCTTGTCGTAGTCGAAGCCGCTCTTGGTCCCGTCCGCGAGCGTGTACTTCTCGGGATCCCAGGCCGGGCTCTCGTCGTTGTGACAGGTCGTGCAGACATCGGCGCTCTGGAGGACCAGGCCCTTTTCCACCGCGACATCACGATCGATCATGATCTTCTTCTTGCGGTAGTCGGTACCTGCCCCGTGGCAGGCTTCGCACTGCACGCCGTTTTCGATCTTGAACTTCATTCCGAGGCGTTCTGCGGGAACGCCGTATGCCGTGACGTGGCATTTCACACAGGCCTCGTCGGTGGTCGGGTCGGCGACACCTGCCTCGTCGGCCCATTCCTTCGCCTGGTCCGAGGAGAGGGTCTTGAAGGCCTTGGCGTGGCTGGTCTTCTCCCAGGAGCCGTACTGGTTGCCGATCGACTCCTTCTTGTGGCAGGACCGGCACTTCTTCACGCCACCGTATTTGTGCTCACCCGCCGGGCTGCCTGCGAAGGCTGGCCCGGCGAGGAGCCACATCATGGCGACGGCGATCGTCATCATCCGATGCATGGTTCTCTCGGCTTCCCATCCGGCCTAATAGATATCGTGCACGGTGTTGTACACGTTCCACTTGCCGGTCGGGGTGACGAGCCAGTCGCCCTTGATCCGCTTGATCTCCTTCAGGGTCTTGTCGTCATAGATGATGATCTCGCCCTTTCTGTCCCAAACGGAGGTCCAGACCTCGTTGCCCGCCTTGTTGTACTCGAAGTGGACGATCTTTCCGTGGTCCGCGGCCTTCCAGCACTTGGGCCCATCGTCGAAGGCCGCCTTCTTGTAGACGCAGATCTTCTGATTGTCGCCTTCGTCCTTGGCCAGGGTGCTGTCCACCCAGATGTTGTCGCTCTCCGGATGCGTCTTCAGGAAGAGCCCGGGGCCCATCGTCTCCTGCTCGCGAACCACCTTCCAGGCGTGCTCGGGATGGCCCGCAGGATCGGAGCCGAATACAGTGATCTTGCCCTCGCCCAGGTGGGTGGTGGCACTCACGGGGCCGTATTCGGGATCGATCCAGTTGGCGCCGCGGCCCGGATGAGGCTTGATGCCCGTCTCGAATTTCGTGACGAACTTCTTCTCCTTGGTGTCGATGACGACCATCTGGTCTCGCATGTTGGCTGCGAGCAGCAGGTAGCGCTTGGTCGCGTCCCAGCCGCCGTCGTGGAGGAACCGCTCCGCTGCGATCTGGGTCATCTTGAGGTTGTCGAGGTCGGAGTAGTCCACCAGCCAGACCATCCCGGTCTCCTTGATGGCAACGACCCACTCCGAATCCGCGTGAGACGCCACGATCGTCGCCACCCGGGGCTCCGGGTGATACTCGTTCGTGTCATAGGTCGACGAACGCGTGGAGATGACCTTCTTAGGCTCCAATGTCTGTCCGTCGAGCACGACCATCTGCGGGGGCCAGTAGCAGCCCACGACGGCGAGAGAATCCTCGAAGTCGCCCTTCGGGCCCTTGTATTTGGACACGTCGATCGAGCGGGCATCCAGGCACGTGCGCACCGAGGCGACGACCTTGGGTTTGTCCGAGTACAGATCGATCAGGTTGACTACGCCGTCGCGGCCGATCGTGTAGAAGTACCGGCCCGTCGCCGAGGCACGGAAGATGTGCACGGCGAACCCGGTATCGAGCACTTCGATGAGCTCCTTGGAATCGCCGTCGATGATCGCGCCCTTGCCGGCATCGCGAAGGATGAAGCCGAAGTAGTTCTGGATGTCGCGATCATGCTGCGGCTTCGCCGGCCTCGCGTCGACCGGCACGATGATCTTATGACTCTCCTTCATCGCCTTCAGGCCCATCTCAGGCGGAATCGGGGCCGGGTGCTGGACGAATTTTGCCATCAGCGCCGTCTCGGCCTTCGTCATTTCGCCGGTCCTGCCCCAGCCGGGCATGCCGGCTTCGGTCCCGTCGAAGATCACTTCCTCGAGCTCGATGAGCGTCTTCTTCAGCATCTTCTCGTCGCTGATGTTCGGTCCCGTCGCTCCCTTGCGAAGGGCGCCGTGGCAGCCCGAGCATCGATCGAAGTAGATGAACTCAGCCTTCCCGAAGTCCTCTTCGCTCAGCTGCGGCACGGCTTCGGCGCTCGCGACCTGCGCGCCCAACGGCACCCATGCCATCAGGAGCAGGCAGCCCAATGCGTTCGACCACCAGTTGGAATGGATTCGGCTCATGATCTAGGTCTCCCTGGTTCAGTGGGTTCCTTGAGTGCAACTCCTATGCCTGCATCCTCGGCCACCCTCAAGGGGGCGCGCGATTCGGGAAAGCCCAGCGTTGCTGGGCCTTCAGCCCAAAAATGGGGTGGAAAGCCCGGCTGGCGAGGGCCCGAGCGGGTGTCTCGAGACGAGGAAGAACGACCCGAAATGACCGTTTGTGGGTCTAAATGCAGCAGTTCGCCGCCTCGGGTCGCCCGTCGCAGCCTGCCGCGCAGCCCCAGGCTGGCACTGCGTTTGCGTCAGGATCCAGTTGGGCCCTGCTGAGGGGGCCTCTCCTGCGGGCAGGCAGGGCGGATCAGGAGGCGTGAGCGCAATGGTTTCAGCAGAAGCACATCAGAAGAGACTCGAAGAGCGACGCCAGAAGATCGGCCGACGGGTCGGGCGCATCACGGAGGACCTGCGCCGCTTCCAGGATCCGGATTCAGCGGAGCGGGCTACGGAATCCGAGAACGACGAAGTGCTGGAGGGCCTCGATGCCGCCGGCCGCCAGGAGCTCGAGGCCATCGAAGCCGCGCTCTCGCGAATCGCGACCGGCACCTTCGGCACGTGCGCTCAATGCGGCGGAGACATCGACCAGCGTCGTCTCGAAGTGATCCCACATACACCGAACTGCGTCGACTGCGCCAGCTGAGGCCATTCCCTGGGGTCTTTTCGTGAGCCACCGTGGGTCTTCTGCACGAGCAGGTTGCAAGGGGCGCATCCGCCAGGAATCAGAGCGGCACGCCCAGTTCCGTGAGGGTGGCCCGGAGTCGATCGACGTCGACGTTCGCCGCACTCGCCTGGTCAGCGATCATGCGTTGTGCGGCGGCGGCGACCGCTTGCCCCTCCAGCATGCACGGGCCGAGTAGGCGAACCGATGCGAAGGCCGCGGACTCTGCTGATAGGCAGCGTCCTGCGACCAGCAGGTTCGAAACGTCCCTTGGAACCAGGCAGCGGTAGGGGATCGCATAGGATTGGCCGCGGTCGAGAAAACGCCAGAAGGTTTCGCCTCCCGCCACATGCCGTTCGATGGGCCAAGCCGAGCGGCCGATGCCGTCCTCGAAATCCCGGGCGCCGAGTACATCGTCCTCGCAGAGCACGTATTCGCCGATGATCTTGCGGGTTTCGCGGACTCCGAGACGCGCCGCATAGTCCGCCAGAAAAGCGTCGGAGAAACCCGGCACTTTGGCCTTCAAGAACTCGCAAAGATGTTGTGCCTGGTGGCGGCCTTCGAGCTCGGCCCAGCTGAGTTCATGTTCCAATCCGGCATCCACCGGACGTCCGTTCAGCTCGAGTCGCGAGAGCGCCACGATGATCTCCCCCGGCCGGCCGGTCGGGATCAGGTTGCCGCTCTTACGAGGCAATCCTTCGCTCTCGTAGTGGGCCTCGAGAATTTCGTCTAGCTTGGGAACGCTCGCGATGGCCGCGCCCACATCGACGTTCTGCATCGTGAACATCATCGAAGGATATTGGACTTCCTCGCCCTCGATGATCGGCGCACCCACCATGCGAGAGAGGATGGCATCACCGGTCGCATCGACGTAGACGCGGGCTCGCAATGCGACTCGGCCCTCGCGGGTCTGTATGACCACCCCGCGGATGACGCCCGCCTCGACCTCCGCATGGGTCAACTTGCTATGCAACCGGACCCGCAGCCGTGATTCAGCACGCACGCGCTCCTCGAACGCACGCTTCAAGCCCACCGGTACGTAGGGGAGAACGGCAGTATCCCGGTAGGGGATCGGCCCGATTGCATCGCTACGGCCAAGCAGCGTCTGGGTGATTTCCTGCGGAAAGCCGCCGGTGAGTGGCTGGATGCTACCAGCGCTGTCCAGCATGTAGACCCCGCAGAAGCTGCCGACACATCCTCCCGTGCTCATGCCACCCAGGAACGGCATTTCCCCGACTAGGGAGGTACGCAATCCCAACCGCGCACCGGTGACGGCAGCGGCACAGCCCGCCGCTCCCCCTCCGATGACGAGCAGGTCCACCTCTTCGCTGACTTCGATTTCTTCAGCCGGTATCCGGATGCTCAAAGGGTCTAGCCTTCCCTCCCGTCGACTCGGTAACCGCCTGCGAGGTCGATCTCGAAACCGTGCTGGCGCAGCAGGTCTTTGGCGATGGTGAGTTGTTGGATCTCGTTCGTTCCGCCACCGACCGTCCAGAGCTTGATATCGCGGAACAGCCGCTCCGGTGCATGCTCGCGGAGATAGCCGGCACCGCCCATGATCTGCATCGCGTCGAGGGCCGCGCTGGCGGCTTCCTCGGTCGCGTACCATTTGGCAGCGCTGACTTTCCGCTCGGTCAGGTCTCCGTCCTTCTGCGCGCGGATCAATTCGAACATCGAGTTGCGCACATTCTCGAGGGCGACGTACATGCGGCCGAGTTTTTGCTGCGTGAGCTGAAAGGCAGCAATCGGTTTTCCGAACTGAATACGTTGGGTGGCATGCTGGAGCGCCTCATCGAGGCTGCGTTCGATCACACCCAGACACATCGCGACGATGACCACGCGCTCGCCGCTCAAGGTCTGCTCCGCAGCGGCGCGAGCGGGCCGGTCGGGATCGCCGAGGAGATTCTCGCGCGGCACGCGTACGTCGTCGAGGAAGATGTCGCCCGTGGGCGAAGCGTGCATGCCGAACTTCTTCAAGGGCGGCCCAGTCGTCAGGCCGGCTGTTCCGCGTTCCACGACGACGGGGTAGATGCGGCGTTTGTCGCGCGGGTCGCCTCCCGTGAGGCGTGCGTAGATCAGCAGCACCTCGGCCTCCGGAGCATTGGAGGAGAAGGCCTTGCTGCCATTCAATACGACCTCGTCGCCATCGATGCGCGCTGTCGTCTTCAATGCGAAAGCATCAGACCCACTCTCTGGCTCGGTCAACGCCCAACAGCCGACCCTCTTCAAGGAGAGCACGGGCATGCCGCAGCGTTCGATCAGGGCACCGGAACCCCGAGTGAGGATCGTCGCTCCGCAGCCGAAATTCGAAATCACGGAAAGGGCGTAGCCAGGGCTCACGCGGGCGAGTTCTTTGGCGATGATGGCCGGGACGGCCGGGTCGGCGATGGCGCCAGAGGTGATCAAGCCCTCCATGTCGAGGGCGTCTGACATCTGGCGCATGAGTTTGAATGGCGAGAAGCTGCCGGCTTCGAGCTCGGGGATGCGTGGCTCGATCTCGCGATTGCAGAAATCGCGAATCACGGCCTCCATGGCCTGATGGGTTTCGTCGAATTCCACAGTTCTCCCTTGGCCTTCTTGCGCCTGGCGCAATCGGGGAAGGCGCAATCTTGCTCATCTCCATCGACAGCGCGAAACGCACGCTACCGACGCGCGATTCGCTCCAGTGTCGATCTCGCCCACCCGCATCACGCCGCACGGGTTCCTCGAACCGAATGGCTTTGGCCCTATGCCTGGAAGGTCTCGGCGATCGCGGTTGCGTAGAAGAACGCCTTCTCCGGGCTCAGGCCGTACGCCGGAGGAACGATGCAGATGGAATCGGCCAGGCCATCGAGCTTGCCGATCCTCTCTCGAACCTTCTCAGGCTCTCCGACGCTGACGAAGGTGCGCACCATTTCGTCGGGAACCAAATGCGCCACGCTCATGAAGTCGCCGCGCTGGACACCTTCCTGAAGCTTGCGCGCAACATCGAGGTAGCCGTGAGCCTCGAAAAAGGATTCGTACTGCTTCACGCCGCCGTAGAACGCGATCGTAGGCCGTGCGTCCTCGATGGCCTCGGCTTCGTTGGGGTTGGGAGCCGCCCAGGGCCAGATGTTGACCTCGATCTCGCTACGGCTCCGGCCGGCAGCTTCGAGAGCGCGGTCGAGCTCTGGGGCCATCGTCTCCCGCGCCCACTCGATCGACCACATCGGATGGCCGATCAGCCCGTCGGCGACGCGCGCTGCCATCCGAACCATCGGGGCTCGAAGGGCAGCAACCCAGATGGGAATCTCCTCGCGCACCGGTGGTGCGGTCGGCTGGAGCTCCTTGAAATCCGCCTGGTAGTACTCGCCCTCGAAGGGTTCGAGCCCCTTGTGAGCACCCCTCACGATGTGGCGAACGGCCTCGACCGTCTCCCTCAAGTGGGTGACGGGCTTGTGCACTGGTGCGCCGAAGACCCCATGCGACCAGGCCTGCACGCTCGCACCCAGGCCGAGCGTGAAGCGCCCGCCGGAGATTCGATCCATGTCGATGGCGGCCATGGCCGTCTCGAAGGGGCTGCGCGCGGCCGCGATGGCGATGCCGCTGGCCAACTGCAGGCGCTCGGTCACGCCGGCCGCCACGGCCAGGGGCAGGAAGGGCGGGCCCATGACCTGCGGCGCGAAGCAGCCGTGAATTCCCATGGCTTCCGCCTGGCGGGCCATCTCGACCAGAATCGGTGCGGGCAGCGGCTGCAGCACACTCCAATGCCGCGGAGCCGAGGTTTCCGTGTTCGTCATAGCTTGCCTCCCAGCGCTGTCGTGCAGGCTTCAGTCTTTTCGGCTCATCCGTTCGATCCCACCGAGGAAGAGCTCGGTGGCAAAAGTGGTGGCCTTCTCTACGTCCGCCTTCGTGCGTACGCAATGAACCGCCAGCTCGCTGGCCACGCCGATGGCGGACAGGGCGACGAACTCGAAATCCATCGCGGGCACGACGCCCTCTCGTGCCTTGGCGAGCAGATCGTCTTTGAGATCGGCGATTGCCGGCTCCAATGCTTTGTACGACATCAGCTCTTCGATCTCTCCAGCGTTGCGTGTCAGCAGTGCCAGCACCATTTCATCCTCGACGAAGATCTCGAAACAGACCTTGAACGCGGATCTCAACAGGTCTTCCAGTGTTTCCGCGGCCTCGCGGGCTTCGTGGACCCGCCTTCGGAGTTCGGTCTGGAACCCCTCGATCAGCTCGTGGAGCAGGGCTTCCTTGTCAGGGAAATAGTTGTAGAAGGTGCCGCTTGCCAGGTCCGTACGGCGAGTGATGTCGCGTACGGTCGTGGCGCCGAAACCCAGTTCGCAGAAGGCATCGTGGGCGGCCCGAAGGATCTCTGCCCGATTTCGCGCAGCATTGCGCGCGCGCTTCCCCAACTCGGCTTCACCGTCCTCCTCGGGGCGGCTCGACGGTGCACTTTGTTCGCTCAAGACC
>JAFDCZ010000128.1 GCA_019312665.1 Deltaproteobacteria bacterium
AGGGGCTCTGCCCCTACCCCGTAACGGAAACAGCGGAAAGAACGTCCCCGCTTCCTCTTCGCTTCTTCGTTCCGAACCTTCGGGGGGAGGAGCACGTAGTAAGGCTCGCGTGGCGGAAAGCCTGGAGGAGGATGGAAATGCCGATCAAGAAGCCTGGACTGCAGCGCTCCCGTGAGCAGCGCCTCGTTGCGGGCGTTTGTGGCGGGTTGGCCGAGTGGCTGGGTTGGAATGCGACGCTGGTACGGGTGCTGTTCTTCCTCGTCTCCGTAGGCTCCGCGGCATTTCCCGGCATCATCGTCTACGTCGTCATGTGGCTGTTGATGCCCGAACGCGAGGACGAACCGTGGGAGATCCTGGGCCGGCGCCGCGCACAAAGTGAGGTGCCGCTCTAGGCCTCGCGCGGCTCGACGCGAAAGCGCCACAGGGCTGCCATGTACGCGAGTAGTGCCGGCACGCAGGCGAGGACCAGCGCGGTGCGCACATCGAAGAATTCGAACAGCGGCCCGACCACCCCGTAACCGATCGCAAGACCGGCACTCGAGAGCGTGGTGCGCAGGCTGAAGACCTTGCCGATCTGATCCGTCGGGAAATCGCGCTGGACCATCATCAGGATCGGTACGTCGGTCATCGGGCCGCCGATCGCGGGCAGCAGCATCAGCGCGATCGCCCACTCGAACGAGGGTGCGCAGGCAACCGCGATGAAGCCGGCGTTGAAGATCAGGCCGCCCACGCTCATCACCCAGGCGTGCCGCTTGATCGGCCGCCAGGCGAGCACCAGGTTCGAGCTCACGTTCGACACGCCATAGGCCGCGAACAACATTCCGTAGGCCCCGGCATCGCGCTGAAAGCTCACGTCGACCAGCAAGGCCAGCCCCACGATGGCCGCGGTCCAGGTCACGTTCGAAAGGACCAATCCCACGAGACCCCAGCGAAGCCCGTCGTGGGCAACGGTCAGACGCGCCGCGCCTCGGAGTTCCTCGAGCACGCCGCGCATCCCCCGTCCGGGCTTGAGCGAAGCCGGCGGGCCGTTGCGCGCCGCGAGCTGCCGTCCGATGGCCGCCACCGCCACCGCCGACGCCAGGAAGGTCGCTGCGTTCAAGCTGAAGAACTGACTGATCGGAATCAGGCCCAGCAGGAGACCCGTGATGCCAGGCCCGATGATCAAGGACAGACGGCTCGTCACGTTGAGCAGTGCGTTGGCGCGTTGCAGCCGCTCGGCTTGCGGCGCGAGGGCAGGCAGGCTGGCTTGGAGCGCAGGCTGGAAGAGCGAATCAAGGGCACCAAGAACGGCCGAAACCGCCGCAAGGTGCCAGAGGGAAATCTCTCCGAATGAGGCGGCCAGAGGAAGCGTGGCCACTGCGCCAGCTCGCACCAGATCGCTGGCAATCAGCGTCCGCCGGCGATTCCAGCGATCGGCCAACACTCCGGCCAGCAGACCGAACGCAACCCTGAAGATGGCCCCGACGGAAACCACCCAGGCCGCATAACCACCGACCTCCTGGGTCGCGATCCACACCACCGCCACCTGGTGGAGCTGATCGCCGACCCCGGAAAGCAGCTGGCCCGTCCACAGGTAGGGGAGCCAGGGGCGCTGCGTCGCGCGTTCTCCCAGCTCAGTCCTCGAAATAGGGGGCGTCACCGAGCAGCGTCACCCGATGCATCAGGCGGTGCTCGTCACCAACATCCGCCACGACCGAGTGCTGGGTACAGCGGTTGTCCCACATCGCAATGGTATTCGGCTCCCAGCGCAGGCGACACGTGAACTCTGGTTTCGAGAGATGTCCGTAGAGGAAACGCAGGAGGGCCGTGCTCTCCGGCAGCTTCATGCCGACGACGGTTTTCGTGAACCCGGAGTTCACGAAAATCGCCTTGCGCCCGGTCTCCGGGTGGGTGCGAATCACCGGATGCGTCGCGTTCTGGCGTTGCTCGAGATCCTTGCGCTGCTCGTCATCCTGAGCGATTCGCTTGAAGCCACCGCCGTCGTGGAAGGCCTCGAGGCTCGAGAGCAGGCGCTGCATCGTGTCCGAGAGCCCTTCGTAGGCGGCGTACATGCTGGCCCACATGGTATCGCCGCCATGATCCGGAATGACGATGCCGCGCAAGATCGAACCCATCGGCGGACACTTCTCGAACGTGACATCGCTATGCCAGGCGCTGGCCAGGAACTTGTGGCTCGCGTCGTACTCGAGCACCACGACTTCCGGGTGGCCCTCGTTGCGAAGCTGTTGAAGCACGGGATGTACGTGGAGATCCCCGAAATGCCGGGCAAAGGCTTTGTGTTGGTCGATCGTCACGTCCTGATCGCGCAGGAAGAGAACCTGATGCTCGAGCCAGGCGTGGCGCAGCTCCTTCTCCCGCGCCGGATCGAGCGGTTCCGTGAGATCGATTCCGGACAGCTCGGCGCCGAGTGCCCCGGCCACCGGTTCAACGGCGATGTGCTGGTACTGCATGGATCTCCTTCGCCGGGCGGGGACGTTCTTTCCGTTGTTTCCGTTGCGGGGCAGGGGCAGAGCCCCTGCCCCGCAACGGAAACAACGGAAAGAACGTCCCCGCAACCCAGGAAGGATATCCCGGGAAGCGAAATCCTGCCCAGAAGGCGATGCGGAGCTTTCCAATTGACCCGGCCCAGGTACCCGTCGTAGCCTTTTGGGGTCGGCCGGCATCCAGCCATCCGCGCGCCGCCGTTCCAAGATGAAGGAGCTCCCCTTGCCGTCCCTCCAACGTTTCCGCCCCAGCCTCTCCATCGGATCCGAAGCCTTGCGTGCCGCCGTAGCCGTGTTGGCAGTGGCCGCGATGCTGCTCGCGCCGCAGGATGCGTTCGCGAAACGCCGACAACGATCCATCGCCAAGCTCGAGATCCTCTCCAGTGCCCCCGAGCATGTGACGGATGGCGATGCGCTCGTCCGGATTCGCGTCACCGGACGCTGGAACACCGCGACCAGCGTGTTGCTCCTGAACGGCGAGGACGTCACCCACTTCCTGGGCCCGGCCTCGGAAGGCGGAACGCGAAGGGGCGTGGTCGAGGGATTCGTCCCCGGCGAGAACCTTCTGCAGCTGGCCGTCCCTCGGGATCCGCGTGACCGCTTGCGCAAACGAGACGGGGACGGGCCCGTGTCACTCCGGGCGGTACGAAAACTCGCCGTCCTGAATCACCCGGCGAGCGGGCCGGTCTTCTCCGGCCCCCAGCAGCAGCCCTTCGTGTGCACGACCGCACGCTCCGGCCTCGGACAACCGATCGTCGACAACCAGGACAGCTTCGGAATTCCGGTGGCTTTGGAGGACGCGACGGGCAACTACCCCAAGGACGGGCGCGGTTACCCGACTTCCGCGGCCCAGATCGTCGGGTGGAGCAAGAACTGCGTGGGCAAGCGTCGCCTCGACTACCAGTACCGCACCACCAGCGGCAGCTTCCGCACCCTCGACAACCCGGGCGGCCCGCTACCGGCGGATATCGCGATGACGACGACCCAGGACGGCGAGACGGTTCCGTACATCGTGCGCTGGGAACGCGGAACCATGAACCGCTTCATCTACAGCGTGGCGATGCTCGCACCGGCCACGGAAGTCGACCCCTCTGCACCCGACGATTCGCTCTGGAACGGCCGGCTCGTTTTCAGCTTGCAGGGGGGCGTCGCGATCGGACGCACCCAGGGTTCGGTCAGCACGAGCGCCCGGCTGATCGATGACGTGCTCAAGCTCGGCTACGCGGTGGTCAACTCGACCGGGCTGCGCATGAACACGCATTACAACCTCGAGCTCGGCGGCGAGACGGCCCTGATGCTCAAGGAACATTTCGTCGAAGACCATGGCGTGCCGCTCTACACGGTCGGGGTCGGTGGCTCCGGTGGTGCGATCCAGCAATACATCTACGCCCAGAACCATCCGGGCCTGCTCGATGCGGCCATCCCTCAGTACTCCTTTTCCGACATGATCACCCAGACGATTCACGTCGGGGATTGCGAACTCCTGGAGCACTATTTCGATGCGACGGATCGCAGCAACCCGCGCTGGAAGGACATCGACAATCGCCGGACGATCCAGGGCCTGAACGCGCTCCTGACGCCAAACATGAGTGCAGATGAGTCCACGCAGTGGAACCTGCTCTACGCCCTCTACAACGTGTTCGGCTACAGCGCGCCGGACCGGGATCCCAACTCGACCGTTCCAGCGATCTCCGAGTGTCGGCGCGCATGGTTCGGGCTCACACCGCTCACCCTCAACCCGACCTTCACGAACGTCGATGACCTCGACAAGCTCGCCCAGGGAACCGCGGGTGTGGATTGGACCCATACGGGCGATCTCGTGAACATCTACGGAGTCGATGACACGGGCTTCGCACGCGTCCCGTGGGATAACGTGGGTGTCCAGTACGGCTTGAAGGCCCTGGTGGCCGGCTCGATCACTCCGGCCGAGTTCATCGACCTGAATGCGCAGGTCGGCAGCTGGAAAGAACCCTCCCAGATGGTCATGGAGGGCTTCCCATTCGAGGGTTCCAACATCGCCGACCTGGATCCCTGGAGCTCCCGCAACATCGCGCTGAGTCCGGACGGCGGGATCACACCTGCGCCGCGACGCACAGGCAACCTCACGGCGATTCGGGCCGCCTACGAGCGGGGCATGCGCTTCGACGGGGATATCGACATCCCGGTGATCGACTGGCGCCACTATCTCGAAGACGAACTCGACATGCATCACAGCCACCAGTCGTTCGCGACCCGCCGGCGCATGCAACTCGCGAGAGGCAACGCGAACAACCAGATCATCTGGTTCACCGACGCACGACCGGCGCGGATCTTTGACCAGACGCCGGAAGCCTTCGAAGTGATCGACGAATGGATGGCGAACATTCGAAAACACCCGAGGCGCGGGGTTGCTCGGAACCGGCCGGATCGGGCCGTCGACCGCTGCTTCACGACCGACGGAACGGAAATCGCGGCAGGGGATGACGTCTGGAATGGCATCCTCGACGACGGCCCGCCCGGACCGTGCACCCAGAGCTTTCCGACCTTCGAGAGCTCTCGCATCGGTGCCGGCGGCCCCATCGAGGGCGGCATCTTCAAATGCAGGCTGCAAACCGTTCGCCACGCCGTTTCAGAGGGCCTGTACGGGCCTTGGGAGCCCACGGACGCCGACATCGATCGACTGCAGCAGATCTTCCCCGAGGGCGTATGCAACTGGCCTGAGGGCGATGCCGGGCGGCCGCGCCGCTGAGCTTCGCGTGGACGCGATGCGGACAGGCGCCTGACGCGACCTGGATTCGAGGCGACTCGCTTCGTTTCAGCTTGCGGGCGGGCGGGCGACCTCTGGGCTCGGCTCCGCGCGCAGAAAGAACGCCCGCCAGATCGCACCCGAAGCGATCAAGCCGAGAATCACGGTCGGGATCGCGGCACTCGGGGCTGTGAGATCGAGCTGCCCGAGGATCTGGGCCAGGCCGTTGCGGAGAAATACGCCGCAAGCGGCCACTGCGCCGATCCCCCACCACATGCAACGCAGGCCGACCTCTCGATCCCCCAGGCCAATCCGCAACTGTTTCCTGATTTGAGCCGAGTAACGCAAGGATTCTGCCCCTGCCCAGGCGAGACAACCCACACGGCCCGCAAAGCCGACCCAGGCCCACGGGCCCCAGAGGCCGATCTGGTCGAAGCCAGGCGAGAGCCCGTGGCCGAGCAACCCCCCAAAGGTCGCCAGCACGAGCCCGATCCAGAGAGATCTCCCCCGGAGGTCGGGACTGAACACCTGCCAGGTAAAGAACGCAACGCAGGCGCAACCTGAGCTCACAGCCAGGAGCGAACCGCCCCAGAGCCAGGGGAGCCAGGCCGAGCCGGCCTGGGCGGCCCAGCCGGCGGAGGCCATCAAGCCATAGCCCAGGCCTCCAATCAGCAGGAAGCCTACGCCCATGGCAGCCTCTGGAAGCGCCCGCGTCCGCCGGGCAAGGGCGAGAAGGCGGAAGCCCACCGTAAGGCAGACCAGGACGAACGCTCCCATTGCGAGGACGATGAGGGCGGCCATGCTTCACCCATCGACCTGCGGCACCCGCGCCTTGACGCCTCCCAGGCCCCTTGTGACCGGAAGCGACACAGAGGCCAGGGAGACTCCGCCGGGTACCTTGATCGGGGGGAGGTGACGCGTGGATCCTGGGGAGCTTTCGGCCGGCCCGCTCGAGCCGTCATTCGAGGCGTTCTGGCAGGGCCTGGCCAATGGGGACCTGGAAGAGGTCGGGTTCATCGTCATGGTCGCGCTGCTCGTGGTTTGCGCCGTGTTGTTGGCAGGGATCCTCCGGCGGCTGCACCGGGACCCGACCGAGGCCCTCGCGCCGCGCTTCGATCAGGTGAACGCCACCCAGGAACGCACGGAACGGGTGCTTCGCGATGAGTTGGCGCGCAACCGCGAAGAATTCAACAACAGCACGCGACACTTGCGCGAGGAAGTCGGCGGGGCGATCCGTCTCGTTGGCGAGACGGTGGAGAAGCGACTCGAAACCGTGCGCGGTGTCATCGACTTGCGTCTCCAGCACATCCAGGCCGAGAACGAAAAGAAGCTCGACGCCATCCGCGTCACCGTGGACGAGAAGCTGCAGGGGACGTTGGAGAAACGGCTGGGCGAATCCTTCCGCCTGGTGAGCGAGCGGCTCGAAGCCGTGCACAAAGGCCTCGGAGAGATGCAGAACCTGGCAGCTGGCGTCGGAGACCTGAAGAAGGTCCTCACGAATGTGAAAACCCGTGGCACCTGGGGCGAGGTGCAGTTGGAAGCGCTCCTCGAGCAGATGCTGGCGCCGGGGCAATGGGAGAAGCAGGTCCAGGTGAAGCGGGCGAGCGCCGAGCGCGTCGACTTCGGCGTACGCATGCCCGGCCCGGACGGTGACGAGGGTGAACCGGTATGGCTTCCGATCGACGCCAAGTTTCCTCAAGAGGATTACCTGCGGTTGATCGAGGCCCACGAGCGAGGCGATGTGACGGCCGAGAACGAAGCCGGCAAGGCCCTCGAGGCGCGGGTGCGCGCAGAAGCCCGCTCGATCCGAGACAAGTACATCAGTCCACCGAAGACGACGGATTTCGCGCTGCTCTTCCTGCCCACCGAGGGTTTGTATGCAGAGGTGCTGCGCAGGCCCGGGCTGGTGGAGGCCCTGCAGAACGACATGCGGGTGAACGTTGCGGGCCCGACCACGTTGGCCGCACTGCTCAACAGCCTTCAGTTGGGCTTCCGCACTCTGGCGATCCAGAAGCGAAGCGCCGATGTGTGGAAACTGCTGAGTGCCGTGAAGGCGCAGTACGGAAAATTCGGAGAGCTGCTGGCAAAGGTCGACAAGAAGCTCCAAGAGGCATCGAATACGATCGGGCAGGCGACCGAGCGGACCGAATTGATCCAGAAGCGGCTCGGAAAGGTGGAGGAGCTTCCCGAGCAGGAGGTGCGGCTGCTGCTTCCGGATCCTGACGAAGAAGAGTCAGGACCCGATTGATCCCAACGCGAATCAAGCCGAACGGGGCCGGCGAGCTGCGTCATCGCATAGTGTCAACTTCGGAGACGTCCAGGTCACCTTCCGATCGGTCGGCTGGACGTGATTCCACTCGAAGGCAGGCAGAAGCTCGGCGGGGGTCGTAGCTGCCTCTGTGGGACGGAGGCCTGCAGCCCAGGCGAGGAAGCCGACGAGTGCCGAGGCGCTCATTTCGGAACGGAGTGTCGACGTGTCGACGGCACCGTGGAGCTTGGCGAGCTTGCCGCCGCGCTCTTCCATCAGGAGGAAATGGTGGCGATAGGTCGGCGCGGCCAGACCGAGCTGCTGCTGGATTCGAATCTGGGTGGCCGTCGTGGTGGCGAGATCTCGGCCGCGAACGATTCGGGTGACACCGGCGGAGGCATCGTCGACGACAGAGGCCAGATGGTAGGCGATGGCTCCGTCGCGGCGGCGCACGACGGGATCGCCAAAGCCTGCCGAGGGATCCTGCGAGAGATCGAGGCCACTTTCATCTCGGAGCCGGAGCTCGCCCCGGGCGAGCCGCACCCGAAGTGAATCCTTGCTGTTGCGCCAGCCCGTCGCGGGAAGCGCTCGGCTGCGACAGGTGCCGGGGTAGCGAAAGCCCCCGTCGGGTGCGCGTTGGGCGTGCTTGCGGAGATCCGCCCGGGAGCATCGGCACGGGTAGAGCACGCCGGCTGCAGCGAGCTGGTCGAGAGCGGCTTCGTGGTGGAGCCGCTGAGCACTCTGGAGGGTGACCGCATCCCAATCGAGGCCCAACCAGGCGAGATCTTCCCGCATGCCCGTCGCGAGTTCGGGCCTGCAGCGATCCGGATCCAGGTCCTCGAGCCGGAGCACGACCCGGGCCCCGCGGCTACGGGCGTCGAGCCAGCAGAGCAGTGCCGCCAGCAAGGTTCCGGGGTGTGCGCGACCGGTCGTCGACGGAGCGAAACGCCCGACCGGGGGAGCGCCGCTCACGACGCGTCGAGGGAGAGCGAGGGGTCGAACCACTCGAGGATGCGTGCGTTCTCTTCCCGCGCGTAGGTATGGGAGAGGTCCTGGATCTCGCGGTAGACGAGCGCGGCCCCCGCCTTCTCGAGTTCGTCTCGGGCCATGCGTGCGAGGGAAACCGGAAACATCCAATCCAGTGCGCCATGAACCAGGTAGATCGGGCGACCCGCCGCTCGTGTCAGATTTCCGCCCGCATGGTTCAGCGGATGGAGAACGCCAGAAAGGGGTGCCAGCGCCGTGTACGGTGCGTCCTCTGCAAGCCCGACGAGCAGGCTGAAGGTTGCACCGTCGGACAAACCCGTCAGCAGGATACGCGCCGGATCCACCGGGAACCGTTCTGTCAGGAACGTGACCATGGAGCGCAAGGCCTTCCCGTCGGCGTCCGGGGATTGAAGCGACCAGGTCGTGGAGCGCGAGGTGGGCGCCAGCAGCATGAATCGGCGGCTGCGCGCCTCCCGAAGCCAGGTCCATAGAAAATCGGCGCCATGGCCGAAGCCGCCGTGCAGTGCCACCACGAGAGGAATGGGCTCGCCAGCACGTGCGCGCTCGGGAACGTAGAAGACGAAGCCGCCGCGAACATCGCGATCGCCACCTTGCGCACCTGCATGAAGACCCACACTCAAACCTTCGGGCGGATCCGGATCCAGCTCGCTGAGCCGCTCGTGCCACGGCTCCTCTGCGAACAAGCGCCCCAACGGAGGCAACGCAAAGCGCAGGGGGTAGAGCGCCTCCTGGGCCCGGGCGTTCTCTTGCATCGCCTCGATGATGCGGGGCACACCCGCCTGCCCCGCCGTGCCGCCGTCAACGAAGCCGCGCAACGCCGCTTCCGCCCGTTCGGCGCCTCGCAAGAGCGCGTCGCGAATACCGTCCGCACCCTCGGGCGGAGGAAGCTCGCGAAGAGGCTGCTGGGCCTCCGCCAGACGCTCGGCCAGCGGCTTCAGACGTTCCGCGAGTTTCGGCAAGTTCGGCGGATGCAGATGCCGACCAGAAACCTCGAGGGCATGCAGGCCCGTCAGCGTCGCGGCGCCGACGGCGGCCATGCGATCGCGGAAGGCGGTGATCTCCGGCCTGGGGTCCGTCATCGGATCCGTAGGGTACTCTACCGCGCGATGGCGACGAACGGGCAGGGAGGCGAGTTGTACCGCACGCTCACGAGCGACGGCGGCGTAGCCATCCGCACGCTCGAAGCGACCGACTTGGTGGCCGAAGCCGCCCGGCGTCACCAGCTGGGCCCGCTCGCCACCCAGGCCCTCGGCCGCGTGCTGATCGGCGCCATCCTGCTCGGCGCAGGCGGGAAACACGACGAGACGGTCCAGCTGCGCTTCAACGGAAACGGCCCGCTCGGAACCCTGCTGGCCGTCGCCGATGAGCACGCCCGCGTACGCGGTTATGCATCTCGACCCTTGGCAGATCTTCCGCTGCGCGGCGGCGAGCTGGATGTCGCGGGGGGCATCGGCTTCGGTGAACTCTCGGTCGTGCGTCACCGCCGTGGCTGGCGTCAGCCCTATACCGGGATCGTCCCGATCGTGTCAGGCGAAGTGGGCGAAGACCTGGCCTTGTATCTCACCGAGAGCGAGCAGACCCCATCGGCCATCGGCCTCGGCGTTGCACTCGGGCCCAGGGGAGAGGTCGTGGCCGCGGGCGGCTTCCTCGCCCAGGCGCTGCCGGGCGCAGCGGACGAGACCTTGGCTCGGTTGGAGGCCAACGTCGCCGCGCTGTCATCCCCGTCACGCCTTTGCCTTCAGCGCGGGGGCGCCCAGGCCATGGTCGATGTTCTCGTCGACGGCCTCGGAGGCCAGGCGCTCACGCATCAAGCAGCTGCGTTCCATTGCCATTGCGATGAGGATCGGGTCATTCAGGCCGTCGCCTTGCTGGGCCGGGACGAGGCCGAAGCGCTCAGCGTGGCGGGCGAAAAGGTCGAGGTGCGCTGCGAATTCTGCGCCGAACTCTATCGCGTCGACCCGGACCGGGTCCGGGCACTCTTCCCGGATGCGTAGCGTGAACTGATGAATCGGCCCGTTGCACTCTTCGTTCCTTGTTATGTCGATCAGCTGGCCCCGGATGTCGGCATGGCCAGCGTCCGGGTCCTCGAACGAGCAGGATGCAACGTAAGCTACGAGCCGGAACAGACTTGTTGTGGCCAGCCCTTCTTGAACATGGGCGAAGCAAGTGCGGCGGCGAAGCTCGCAGAGAAGCACCTGCGCCTGTTCGAGGGCCACGAAACCATCGTCTGCCCTTCTGGAAGCTGCGTCGCCACGGTGCGCAATCGTTACACCGAGCTCGAAATCGGCCTCGAAGAACCCGCGCGAACGCAGCGCCAGAACACCTTCGAGCTGGGCGAATTCCTCGTGCGCGAACTGGGCACGACTTCACTCGGATCCCGTTTCGAACACCGGGTCGCAGTGCTGCCGAGCTGCCATGGCCTGCGGGATCTCGGCCTGGGCTCGCCGAGTGAACTGCCGGGGCTGTCGGAACCTGCACCCATCAACGAGCTGCTCGACGCGGTCGACGGACTCATCCGCGTGCCCTCGGAACGGGACGAATGCTGTGGCTTCGGGGGGAGCTTTGCCGTGAAGTTCCCGGAGATCTCGGCGCGGATGGGCCGGGCGCGCCTCCAGGAATGGGCCGATGCAGGAGCAGAGTACGTGACGAGCACCGACGTCAGCTGCCTCTTGCATCTCGAAGGGTTGCGCCGCCGCGAGGGTTTCGGGCCCCGACCGATTCACCTGGCCGAGCTACTCGCTACCGGTGACGACGCGTGACCAACCCCGTCGAGCTTGGGGCGCGCTCCGAACTCGGAGACCCGGAACGGCTTGCGCGCCATGATGCCGCAGTCTTCGACCTGCGCACGCGCCGAGATGCGGCCGCAGCTGAAGTACCCGACTGGGAAGCCCTGCGCGAACGCGCTGCGGCGATCAAGGCCCACAGCCTCGACCACCTCGATGTCTATCTCGAAGAGTTCGAGACGCAAGCGGCCCGAGCTGGCGCGGTGGTCCACTGGGCCGGCGATGCGACGGCCCTGCAACGAATCGTCGGCAACCTGCTGGAAGAGCGCGGCGTGCAACGGGTCGTCAAGAGCAAATCCATGCTCACGGAGGAATGCGGGCTCAACCCGCACCTCGAGGCCCGAGGAATCCAGGTCGTGGACACGGACCTGGGCGAGCGAATCGTCCAGCTCCGCCACGAGCCGCCTTCGCATATCATCGTTCCTGCCATTCACCGGTCGCGCCAGGAGATCGGCGAGCTTTTCCATCGTCACATGGGAACCCCGCGCGGCGAGACCGACCCGGAGCGGCTCACCCGTGCCGCACGGCGCGATCTTCGCTCGCGCTTCCTCGCAGCCCAGGCGACGATCACCGGCGTGAACTTCGCGGTGGCAGCAAGCGGATCCATCGTGGTGGTCACCAACGAAGGCAACGCCGATCTCGGCATGAGTCTGCCGCGTCTGCATGTGGCCTGCGTCGGAATCGAAAAGCTGATTCCGTGCATGGAGGATCTTCCTGTCTTCCTTCGTCTGCTCGCCCGAAGCGCAACGGGCCAGCCGATCTCTGCCTATACGAGCGTGGTCACAGGCCCTCGTCCCGGCGCGGAGTTGCACATCGTTCTCGTGGACAATGGCAGGGCGGGCCTTCTCGCCCAGGAGAGCCACCGGAGCGCCCTCGCCTGCATCCGCTGTGGCGCGTGCCTCAACACCTGCCCCGTCTACCGCCGATCTGGCGGCCATGCCTACCCGGGCCCGATTCCCGGACCCATCGGCTCTGTCCTCGCACCCGCGATGCAGGCGGGAGGCGCCGCACTGGCCCATGCATCCTCGTTATGCGGAAGCTGCACGGCGGTTTGTCCCGTTCGCATCGACCTGCATGGCCAGCTCCTCGCCTGGCGTCGGGAGACCCTTCGACCTTGGAGTTCGGCATCCATTGCTTCTCGTCTGGCCGCGTGGGTAATGGCACGCCCCGGTTGGTTCCGATTCTCTGGCCGGATCGCTCGGGGAATCTGGCCCGTTCTTCGCCGGCGCTTTCCGGGCAATCCCGCCCACGGCTGGCTCCGTACGCGAGATCTTCCGCCGCATCCGGGGCCGAGTTTCGCCACCCGCTGGCGCCGAGAACGAGAAAACACGTGAGCGACCGCGAAGCCATCCTGAGCCGGGTTCGCAAGGCGACCACGCACACCGCGAGCCATCCCGGCGCACATCCGCCGCCGGATCTCCCCGGTGGTTTCGAACGTTTTGCCTCTCGCCTTCGGGCGGTTGGCGGGGAGGCCCACGGGCCCGTCGCAGCCTGGGCCCTCGGCGAGGAAGCGACCCGGGTGGCAGGCCTTCGGGCGCAAGGCGGGCGCATCCTGGCTACCGAAGGCGCAAGCGAGCGGCTGGGGCCTGGCCCGTGGGTGGTCGCACCGCCAGACACGCCGCCCGGCGCGTTCGAGGATGTGGCCGTCGCCATCGTGGAAGGAACGGTGGGCGTGGCCGAGAATGCCGCTGTGGCAGTGGAGGGCAAGCACGCGCGACACCGCGCCCTGCCCTTCCTCTGCCGCTACCTGATCCTGCTCCTTCCGACAGCCTCCATCTTCCCCGACCAGCATCGCGCGACCGCAGCACTGCCCGAGGATGCCTACGACGACCACCACCTCACCTGGATCAGCGGCCCATCGAAAACGGCAGACATCGAGCAGACCCTGGTCTACGGCGCCCACGGCCCCCTCTCCCTCGACGTGATCGCCTACGAAGAGCGCTAGCAAAGTCAACGAGCGGGGACGGGGTTTACAATTGACTTATCTGCCTATCCGACTGCCTCAGCCTTCAGTCGGTGGTAGGGAAACGGGTCGGCGTGGACCGCGCGTCGTAGGACGAAGGGAAAGAGTTCGTCCTCATGCCATCGACGGTTGA
>JAFDCZ010000018.1 GCA_019312665.1 Deltaproteobacteria bacterium
GCGACGAAGACTTCGACGGCATCTGCCGCGATGTCTAGGCCTTCGCCAAAGAAGAGGGAAGACGGCCGCGCATGCTGGTCGTGAAGCTCGGCCAGGACGGCCACGATCGGGGCCTGAAGGTCATCGCCACGGCCTTTGCGGATATCGGCTTCGACGTCGACATCGGCCCGCTCTTCCAGACACCTGACGAAGCGGCCCAGCAGGCCCTGGATGCGGATGTGCATGTGGTGGGCGTCTCCAGCCAGGCCGCCGGGCACAAGACGCTCGTGCCCGCGTTGATCGAGGCCTTGGCAGCGAAGGGCGCCTCGGACATCGCCGTGGTGGTAGGCGGAATCATCCCGCCGCAGGACTACGCGTTCCTCGAGGAAAAGGGTGTGGCGGGGATCTTCGGGCCGGGAACACCCATTCCGAAGGCCGCACGGGACGTCCTCCAGGTCGTCAGGGCGCGCCGGAAGTGACCGAGGCCGAGCAGCACGCCGCCGCAATCCGCGGGGGCGATCGCCGCAGCCTGGCGCGGGCCATCACCTGGATCGAAAGCACTCTCCCGGAGCACCAGATCCTCGCCCAGGGGATCCTGGAAGCGTCGGTCGCTGAGACGGGCCGCGCCGTGCGTGTCGGGATCACCGGCCCGCCAGGTGTCGGCAAGAGCACGTTCATCGAGAGCTTCGGCCTGCATCTTCTTTCGCTCGGCCATCGCGTGGCCGTGTTGGCCGTGGATCCCTCGAGTCCGGTCACCGGCGGGAGCATCCTCGGGGACAAGACCCGCATGGAGCAGCTTGCCCAGGACGAGCGTGCGTTCATCCGTCCGTCGCCTTCCGGTGGTGCCCTCGGTGGAGTCGCCCACCGCACCCGTGAGGCCCTGTTGCTATGCGAGGCTGCGGGCTTCGATGTGGTGATCGTCGAGACCGTGGGTATCGGCCAATCCGAGTTTGCCGTACGATCGCTCGTCGACACGTTCCTGGTGATGCTTCAGCCCGGCTCAGGCGACGAACTGCAGGGAATCAAGAAGGGCGTGCTGGAGCTGGCCGATGCCCTGGTCGTGAACAAGGCAGACGGCGAGCAGAAGGCGATCGCTGAGCGCACCCGAGGCGAGCACCAGAGCGCGCTTTCACTCCTTCGCCCGACCAGCACGGGCTGGAAGCCGCGCGTCCTCTCGGTCAGCTCACTCGAGCGGGTCGGCATGCCCGAGGTCTGGGAGACGATCCAGGCCCATCGCCAGGCGCTCGAGGCGAGTGGAGAGCTCGAGGCGAGGCGCCGAGCCCAGGCCAGGGAGTGGATGTGGAGGCTGGTGGACGAGGGCCTCAGCCAGGCCTTCCGGGCCCATCCGGCCGTGGCCGAGCAGGTCAGCCGCTGGGAGGCTGACGTGGAGGCCCAGCGAGCGACCCCCGCCGCAGGCGCTCGGGCGCTTCTAGAGGCATTCAAAGCCTCCTGAAGCCTGCGGGGGCCGCCCGCAGGCCCCAGGCCGCGACCGGCTCTCCCTTTGCAGCCCTTCATTTGCGGGTCCTACCTGCCGATGGAACGAGAGTCACGGGCTTCTGCCCGGCGGGGTGTGACAGATGGTGCAGATCAACATGGCTGGCCGAGAGATCGTGCTGAAGCTCGTGTACTACGGGCCGGCGCTCTCCGGGAAAACGACGAACCTGCAGAAGCTCCATGAGCTGCTGGATCCGAGCACCCGCGGCAAGATGGTCACCCTCGATACCGCCGATGACCGCACGCTCTACTTCGACTTCCTGCCGGTTTCGTTCGGCACCCAGGCGGGCTTCACCATGAAGCTGAAGCTCTTCACGGTCCCCGGCCAGGTGATGCACAAATCGACCCGCAAGGTCGTGCTCGCAGGAGCCGACGGTGTGGTCTTCGTCGCCGATTCCCAGCGCTCTTCCGCCAGTGCCAATGCCTACAGCTGGCGCGACATGGAAGCGAACCTGAAATCGAATGGCATTGATTTCGACGCGATCCCGAAGGTCGTGCAGTTCAACAAGCGCGACCTCCCGGACGTGAAGCCTCTCGAAGAAGTCCGCGCAGCCTGGGGCGACATCCCGACCTTCCCGGCCGTTGCGATGCGAGGCGAAGGCGTCATCGAAACCTTCCGCGAGCTGCTGCGAAAGGTCTACCGCTTCCTCGACGCCCGCCACGACTTCCACGAGAAGTTCGGTGTCTCCGAGGACGACTTCCTCAAGGGCGTCCTGAAGAACCTGACCAGCTGACCGAGCGTCACCGCTCTTTCCTGAAACTCCTTTGGGTTCGAGGAGTTGCGGTGGTTTCATGATTGACACTGGTGTCAACTGCTGGTAGCGTGCCCGGAACCCAGCGCCCGACGGAACTGCCCTGAAGTCCGTACGGAGAACACCGATGAGAGACCCCCGTCCGCAGTCCCCCGGCGGCGACCGCCGGCCCCAAAGCCCGGCGGCGACCGCCGGCCCCGGCAGCCAATCGCCCATGACTGACGCGAACAGTCCCGTCGTCTCCGTCAGCGAGGCGATCGATGAGATCCGCGGCGGGCGCATGGTCATCCTCGTGGATGACGAGGATCGGGAGAACGAGGGCGATCTGTGCATGGCCGCCGAGGCGGTGACGCCTGAGGCGATCAACTTCATGGCGACCTACGGTCGGGGCCTGATCTGCCTGCCGATGACCGAGCATCAGCTCGATCGGATCAACCTGACGATGATGGTGCCGGATTCCGAGAACTCCTCCGGCTTCGGCACGGCGTTCACGATTTCGATCGAAGCCCGTGAGGGCGTGACGACCGGCATCTCGGCCTTCGACCGGGCGCATACGATCTCGACCGCGATCGCCGAGGATGCGCGACCCCGGGACATCGTGCGCCCGGGCCACATCTTCCCGCTGCGCGCCCGCGACGGGGGCGTGTTGCGCCGCGCCGGGCAGACGGAAGGCTCAGTCGATCTGGCGCGTCTGGCCGGGCTGAAACCCGCCGGTGTGATCTGCGAGATCATGAACGACGACGGCACGATGGCTCGCATGCCGGATCTCATGACCTTCGCACGCACCCATCAGTTGAAGATCGTGACAGTGGCCGACCTGATCGAGTACCGACTGCGGCATGAGAAGCTGGTGCGCGCTGCGGGGGAGTGCACGCTGCCCACAGCCAGCGGCGGCGATTTCCGCGCGATCGTCTACGAGAATGATATCGATCACGTCGACCATATTGCGCTGGTCAAGGGCGACATCCGAGAAGATGACGAGATCCTCGTGCGGGTTCACAGCGAATGCCTGACCGGTGATGCATTCGGCTCCTTGCGCTGCGATTGCGGCGAGCAACTCGACGCTGCCCTGAAGATGATCGAGAACGAAGGCAAGGGTGTGGTCCTCTACATGCGCCAGGAAGGGCGCGGGATCGGCCTGAAGAACAAGATCAAGGCTTATGGTCTTCAGGATTCAGAAGGCCTCGATACGGTCGAGGCCAACGAGCGCCTCGGGTTCGCCGCAGACCTCCGTGATTACGGCGTCGGCGCCCAGGTCCTCTACGACCTCGGTGTGCGCCGGATGCGCATCATCACCAACAACCCGGGCAAGCGCGCCGGCATCGAGGGCTACCGGCTCACGATCGTCGAGCGCGTACCCCTCGAGATCGAGCCCAACGAGAAGAACTTCGAGTACCTGCGTACGAAGAAGGAGAAACTCGGGCACGTCTTGCACCTGATGAGCTGAGAGGAACCGCATGTTCGACTCGCCCGATGAAGTGATCGACCAGCTCGAAGCCCAGGGCTACATCTGCAACAAGAACATCGCCACGGTGGTCTTCCTTGCCGAGAAGCTGGAAAAGCCTGTGCTCGTCGAAGGGCCGGCGGGGGTGGGCAAGACGGAGCTCGCGAAGGTCGTCTCGGCCGCCACCGGCCGTCCGATGATCCGGCTGCAGTGCTACGAGGGGCTCGACGAGGCCAAAGCCCTCTACGAGTGGGAGTACTCGAAGCAGCTCCTCTACACGCAGATCCTGAAAGAGAAATTCGCCGAGACCATGGCTGGGGCCACCACGGTCAAGGATGCCGCCGATCGGGTCGGCCAGGAGGACAGCGTGTTCTTCTCGGAGCGGTTCATCGTTCCGCGGCCGTTGCTGCGAGCGATCCGGGCCGACGAGCCGACCCTTCTGTTGATCGACGAGGTCGACAAGAGCGATCCGGAGTTCGAGGCCTTCCTGCTCGAGATCCTCTCGGACTTCCAGGTGACCGTGCCGGAAGTCGGCACCCTCGAGGCCGTTCACAAGCCCCTCGTCTTCCTCACCTCCAATGATGCCCGAGAGATGAGCGACGCCCTCAAGCGGCGCTGCCTGCACCTCTACATCGATTTCCCCAACGAAGAGCTCGAATTGAGGATTCTCAACAAGAAGGTCGAGGGCGTCGAACAACGCCTGGCCGAGGAGCTGGTGGGCGTGATGCAACGCCTGCGCAAGCTCGACCTCAAGAAGACCCCTTCGATCAGCGAGACCCTCGATTGGGCGCGAGCGCTGCTGGCCCTGAACGCCAGCGAGCTCGATGAAGATCTGGTGCGCGATACGCTGAACGTGATCCTCAAGTACGAGGGCGACATCAAGAAGACCCAGGCGGAGCTTGGGCGGCTGATCACCCGCAAGGTGGAAGAGGGCGAGGAGACCCAAGCGGGTAGCGACGCCAAGCAGCCGGAGAAGACGAAGCCGGCCAAGAAGGGCGTGCTCCACTAGATGCAGCAGAAGATCGTCGATTTCACGAACTTGCTGCGCAAGAGTGGGATCCGCGTCTCGGTCGCGGAATCGATCGACGCCTTCACCGCGCTCGACGAGCTTTCGCTCGCAGATCGGGGAATCTTCAAGGACGCCTTGCGCACCACCATGGTGAAGCGCTCGGAAGACATCGCCACCTTCGACCAGATGTTCGACCTCTACTGGTCGGCTTTCTACGACGGGCTGCGAAACTCGTTCGACCAGGCCGCTGGCGATATGGAAGGCGAGTTCGACCTCGACCAGATGATGCAGGCCCTTCAAGAGGGCATGCAGAACATGGGGGGAGACCAGGAGCTGGATCTCTCCGAACTCGCCAAGGCGCTGCTGACCCAGGATCTGGACAAGCTCGAGCAGCTGATTCGGGATGCGGCCGAGAACGCCGGCGTCGAGCGGATCGAGAACATGCTCCAGCTGGGCTTCTTCACCCGGCGCACCATGGAGCAGATGGATGCGGAAGGCGCCGGGGATCAGCTTCGGAGCCTGGCTCAGCAACTTCGGGAAGCCGGCATGGGCGACGCGGAAGCGGACGCCCTACTCGAGCTGATCGACAAGTTCCTGGAGGCGCTTCGCAAGAGCGTGCGGAACTACACCGAGCGGCAGCTCCAGCAGCAGAACTTCGACTACATGGAGAAGTTCCGCCGCGAGAGCCTGCTCGAGAAGAGCTTCTACAACCTGACCGAGGACGAGATCAAGAAGATGCGCGAGGTGGTCGTCCGCCTGGCTCAACGCATCAAGAACGTCCTTTCGATTCGCAAGCGCCGGCTCAAGAAGGGCAAGCTCGACCTGCATACGATGCTGCGCCGCAACATGGCCCACGGCGGCGTGCCCTTCGACCTGATCTTCAAGCAGCGCAGGAAGGATCGGCCGAAGCTCGTGATCCTCTGCGACGTGTCGAGTTCGGTCGCAAATGTCTCCCGCTTCATGCTGCAGTTCGTCTACAGCCTGCAGGAATGCTTCACGAAGATCCGAGCCTTCGTGTTCGTGTCCGAACTGGGGGAGGTCACCCCGGTCTTCAAGGACAAGGACATCAACGATGCCATCGAGAAAGCGCTCGATGGCGGCGACGTGATCAACGTCTACACGCGCTCGAACTTCGGCTTCGCCTTCCACCACTTCTGGCAGAATTTCCTGTCGTCGATCGACAACAAGACCACGGTCCTGATCCTCGGGGACGCTCGGAACAACTACAACGATCCGCGGGCCTGGTGCCTGCGCGAGATCCAGAACAAGGCCAAGGATGTGGTTTGGCTGAATCCGGAAAGCCCTTCAGCGTGGGGCTTCGGCGATAGCGTGATGGACAAGTACCTTCCCTACACGGATGTCGCCGAGGAATGCCGCAACCTGAAGCAGCTCTCCCGGGTCGTCGACCGGTTGGTTCTCTAGGCCAGCGCCGGTGCAGAAGTTCCTGGCGGTCGCCTTCACGCTGATCCTCCTGGGGCTGCTGGTGGCGTTCGCATGGCTCCCCGGTTGGATCGACCAGGGCATCAATCGGCTCGAAGCAGAGCCGCCGTTCGATGGCAGCGCCCATGCGAAGGCGCTGCTCGATGCGTTTGGTGCCGTCGACCTACACGCCGACCCGCTGCTCTGGGATCGCGACCTGGCCGAGCGCCACGACCACGGCCAGATCGATCTGCCGCGCCTCATCGAAGGCAAGGTCGCGGTGCAGGTGTTCGGGATCGTCACGCAAACGCCCATGGGGATGAACTTCGAGCGAACCCCGGCGGACGATCCGGATATGGTCACTGCGCTGGCGGTGCTCCAACGCTGGCCCAGATCGACCTGGACGAGCCGCCGCGCGCGAGCGGAGCATCAGGCAGCGAATCTCGCAGCCCTCGCTGAGCGTTCCCAGGGCCGGCTTCGCATCCTGCGTACCCGGGGAGATCTGGAGGACGTCCTTCAGGCCCAGGCTCGAGGCGAGGAGGTGGTCGGCGGGCTGCTCGGGCTCGAAGGCATGCAAGCTCTCGACGGCGAGCTTTCCGGCGTGGACGCGCTCTTTGCTGCGGGTCTGCGCATGATGGCGCCGACACACTTCTTCGACAACCGCATCGCGGGCTCCTCGGCCGGCGTCGAGAAGTACGGGCTGACCGATCTCGGGCGTGCCTCGATCCGCCGGGCCCAAGAACTGGGCATCGTAATCGACGTGGCCCACGCTTCGCCGACGACGATCGATGATCTGCTGGAGATCGGCGATGCGCCGATGGTGGCCTCGCACACAGGGGTTCAGGCGACTTGCCCCGGCCCCCGCAACCTCTCGGACGCCCACGTTCGTGGCATCGCCGAGAAGGGCGGAGTGATCGGCATCGGGTACTTCGCGGGCGCCGTTTGCGGCACCTCACCCGAGCACATCGCCCGCGCCATGGCACATGTCCGCAGCCTGGTCGGCGCAGATCATGTGGCCCTGGGCTCGGATTTCGATGGGGCCGTGGCGACCGAGTTCGACACGACGGGGCTCTCCCTCGTCGTCGATGCGCTGCTCGCCGAGGGCTTCACCGACGACGAGATCCGGCGGACGCTCAGTGCGAATGCGCTTCGCGTGTTTCGGGAGATTCTGCCCAAATGAAAAGCCCCGCCGGGCAGTGCCTGGCGGGGCTTCGGTCAGGGCGGAGAGACGGTGGATAGATGATGGGGGGTGAGAGGTTGGACATTTCGGTGAGAAATGCCATATCCACCGCCGCTCCATGAACCTGGTGGAACGGTGAACCCGAGTATGTGCCAGGCCGGTCGCCGTTGTCAAACATCATTTTGCGCGGGCACCACGGACCATGAAAAACAGCAGACAGGGCGGGAGATTAGCCACGGATCGCAATGGGTTCCTTGAAGTTTTACTTGAAATTCCGCCCACTTTGACGCCTCTGCGGGCTCTCGGGTAGGCTGCGGCGGTGCCGCGTCGGTTCTACATCCGCACCTATGGCTGCCAGATGAATGTCCATGATTCGGACAAGCTGGCGAACCTCCTGCTTCACGCGGGCTGGGCCCAGGCTGAATCAGATGGCCCCTGTGAGCTGTTGATCATCAACACCTGTTCCATCCGCGAGAAAGCCGAGAACAAGCTCTACAGCGATCTCGGGGCCCTGCGGGAATGGAAGGACGAGGTGCCGGGACGGGCGCTGGGCGTAGGCGGTTGCGTGGCCCAGCAAGAGGGCGACGCCATCCTGCGCCGGTTCGGCCATCTGGATTTCGTGTTCGGCACGCACAATCTGCGCTGGGTCCCCGAGATGGCCGAGGCCGCCTTTGATGGGATGCGCGAGGCGCGCACAGGAACCACGGCCTCGTTGGAGCGCTTCGATCTGCCGGAGCGGCATCCGGAGTTCCGAGCCAGCACGCCGGGTCGGGCCTTTCTGACCGTGATGGAAGGCTGCGACATGTTCTGCAGCTTCTGCATCGTGCCGACCACCCGGGGCCGCGAGATCAGCCGGCCCGCCCAGGGCATCCTCGATGAAGCTGCAGCCCTGGCCAAGACCGGGGTCCGCCAGCTGACCCTGCTCGGGCAGACCGTGAACGCCTACGGACGCCATGATCAGCGGCGGGCCCAGACGGCCGAAACCGGAACGATGGGCTTTGCGGCGCTGGTGAGGCGCCTGGCCGAGATCCCGGGAATCGAACGAATCCGGTACACGAGCCCCCACCCGCTCTTCTTCGATGAGGCGCTCGTGCGGGCCCACGCAGAGGTTCCGGAGCTCTGCCCGCACGTCCACCTGCCGCTCCAGAGCGGCTCGAACCGGATCCTCGAGGCCATGCGCCGGCGCTACACCGCCGAGGAGTACAGCCGCTGGGCCGAAGCGTTGAAGGCCGCCCGACCTGGGCTCGTGCTGACCACGGACGTGATCGTCGGCTTCCCCGGTGAGACCGAAGCCGATTTCGAGGCCACCCTGGCCCTGGTCGAGGCCCTGGCCTTCGTGGATGCCTACACCTTCAAATATTCCCCCCGCCCAGGCACCCCCGCCGCTCAGCTGACGGAGGGGAGTGTGCCGGCGGACGTCGCCCAGGATCGCCTCGAGCGGCTTCAGGATTTGCTTCGGCGGCTCACCCTGGCCGCCCATCGGGCCCGGGTGGGGGAGACGACCGAGATCCTGGTCGAGGGCCCCAGCCGGCGGGCCAGGGAGCGGCCGGACCAGCCGGCGCAGATTCGGGGACGGGACCCCCAGCACCGGGTCGTGAATGCGGAACATTCGGCCCCGGGGGGTAGTCTGGTGCAAGTGGAAATCGTCGAAGCGACACCGCATTCCCTGATCGGGCGTCCGGTGCCGGAGGAAGGCGCCACACTCACGCGTGGGAAGCGAACAGCCGATGAAGAGGGCCGACTCTCGGCCCCTTCTTGAGGGGAATGGATCCGTTCGGAATGCGCCCGAGCGGTTTCGAGGTCAGGGAGATGGGTTGAGCCAAGCCGGGATCGTCAGCATGGGGAGAGCCCGTTGAACTCGGCGCGGATACTTGCGGTCGATGACCAGCTCTACTTCCGGGTCTTCCTCGAAGACTTGCTCCGAGGCGAGGATTTCGAGGTGGTCACGGCGGAGAGCGGTGCCGAAGCCCTCGCCTTGATGGAAGAAGATCCGCCGGACCTGGTGCTCACCGATCTGGTGATGCCGGAAATGGACGGGCGCGAGCTGGTGCGGCAGGTCAAGGAGCGCTGGCCGGAGCAGGACATCGTCGTCGTCACGAGTGTCGGCGACGTCAAGACCGCGGTCGAAGCGATGCGGCTGGGCGCGACGGATTATCTGCTGAAGCCGATCGATCGCACGGCATTGCTTCGCTCCATCGATGGGATTCTCGAGCGCCGCGCCATGCACGCGGAGCACGACCGGCTGGTGGCAGAGAACCTCTCGTTCATGGGCCATTTCGCCCAGTACGAACGAGCGCTGGGCTTGTTCTCGACGCTTTCCGTCGAGCCCCTTGCCGACCGCATCGTCGAAGTCCTGTGCCTCGAGACGAACGCCCATGCGGGCGTGGCGTGGCTTGCGGATCCGGACCACCCGAGCCGGCTGCGCTTGTGCGGCGTCGGCGGATTGATCCGGGTCAAGGATGAGGTGGAAGAGATCGAGGTCGAAGGCCTGCCCTCGATTCTTCGCCCGCTGGCCGAACCCGGCTGCCGATCCCTGCTACCGAAGGACACCGGCACAGCGCGGGCTCCGCTCTTCGTTCCGATTCGTCACGATGGCGAGATGTTGGGGTTGCTCCGGCTCACCGACCGGGTCGATGGTGCGGAGTTCGATGAGGGCGATCGGGAGGTCGCCGAACGTTTCGCGTTGTTCGCAAGCCAGGCCCTCGCCAATGCGATTGCCTTCCGATCCCTCGAGCGACGCTCGTTCAAGGATCCGACCACCCATGCCTACACCCGGGCCTACTTCGACGACGTCCTGGAATACGAGCTTCAGAAGGCCAAGCGGTTTGGTCGCAGCCTCTCGGTGGTGCGCATCACGCTCGATCCGATCGGGCCCGTGCGGGAACGGCTCTCACCCCCTGAGTTCAACGCCTGGATCCAGGCCGTCGTGGGCGATCTCCAGCGCGCGGTGCGGTCGACGGATCTGCTCGGCACCGAATCCGAGCACGAGTACGTGGTGTTGCTGCCCGAATGCGACAGTCTGGGCTCGGTCGTTGCCAAACGCCGCCTGCGTGCCGCCTTCGAACGAAGCCCGGCGTTTCAACAGCTGGCGGACGATCGTCCGGCCGTGCTGAGTGCGATGGCCACCTTCCCCTCCAACGGAGCGAATCCTGAAGAGCTTCGGACATGCCTGAATCGCCGCATCGATGCGGACCGTCGCAGCCTGCTTCGGCTCTACGACCTCGAGCAGGTGCCGTTCCGTGGGCTGCTGGAGAATCTGCTGGCGGAGGGCGAAGAGGGGGGCACCGGCCTCGGGGACCAGATGGCGGGCTTCCTGCTCGATGAGGTCAGTCGCAACCCGCATCACCGGGGTTTGCTGTTCGTCGCACCCCTCGGCGGGCAGACCGCGAAGCTGCGCTCCGCCCTGGAACAGCTGCGTGGAACGACGCCCAGGACCGAGGTCGTGCTGTTCGCCGACCGCGACGAGCAGCTGATGCCCGGTGTTCCCGTCACGTGGGTGTCACCGTCACGGATCGGCGCGGATCAACCCTTCCTCGTCTATCTTGGAGAGGGCGCCTCCTACGCGTACGTCCAAGATGGCGGAGCGGAGGACGCCACCACCTACCACACCGCCGACCCGGTGGTCGTCGAACAGCTGGCCTTCGGGCTGAGCCACGATCTGGGGATTCCGATCGGTGACTAGCTCCATCCTCGTCGCCCAACTGCACCCGAACCGGGCGCGCCAACTCGCCGAGGCCTGCGCTGCGCGAGGCTATGCCACGAGTTTCGCCCAGCACGGCGCTGCAGCCTTGGAGGCCGCGCTCGCGGACGTTCCGGACGTCGTGGTCGCGGTTTCAGATCTGGAACTGATCGACGCGGGAACGCTGGTCGAGATCCTGCGCGCCAACCCACGAACCAAGGGTGTGCGCTTCCTCTTCCTGGGGCGCGAGCCGGGCGGAGGTTTCTTCGACGATACGCTCTCGCCCTCGGCATCGGGGGAAGAGATCGCCCTGCGCATCGAGGCCATCCTGGCGCAACGCAAGCGCATCGATGCGGTGGATCGGGAAGCCGAGGCCGAGCAGGCCGTCCAGGGCAAGCTCTCGCAGATCCCGCTGACCGATCTGTTGCAGCTCTTTCATATGAATCGGCGCACGGGCACGATCGAGCTCAGCCGGCAAGAGGGGGGGGCGCCGGGGGAACGCGGCGCGCTGATCCTACGCGAAGGCAACCTCATCCAGGCGACCGTTGGCCGCGTCGAGGGAGAGAAGGCCTTGTTCCGGCTGTTGGCCTGGCGCGAAGGTGGCTTTGCCTTCCGGCCGGGCACGGTCACGATGACACCGCGGATCACCACGCCGACGCGTGCCCTCCTGATGGAGGCGCTTCGCCAGCTCGACGAGTGGGATCAGCTGAAGGGCTCCCTTCCGCCGCCCTCGACCCGCGTGCGCCTGCTTGTTCCCCGGGCAGAGCTGCCGAATGCGGTCCACCCCGTCACCGAGCAACTGCTCGATCTCCTGGAGCACGACGATCGGGTGGGCGAGCTGATGGATCGCTCCACGTTCCCGGACTATCAGGTGCTTCGCACCCTGCAGGCGCTTTGCGATCGTGGCATCGTGCAGATGCGGCGCGAACCGGAGTACGGCGAGGGCGGGCGCTCGGATGGGCTCTTCGATCTCTCCCAGCAGCAGCGATTACGAGAGTGGTTGCAGACGGGCCGGCCGCGCGGCGTGCCCGCGCGGGAGGCCAAGCTGCTCCTGGCTGCAACCGATCCCACCGTGACCCGCGAGTTCGTGCGGCTCCTGACCGCGCTGCCAGGCTTCCGCCTCGAGCCGGCCTTTCGCAGCGGGGACATCCGCCAGGAGGATGTTGCGACGCTTGGCCGGCTGGATGTGGACGATGCCGTGGGGATCCAGCTGCTCCACGTTCCCACCGCGAAGCGCTTCGAAGCCTGCTGGCCTGCCCTGGCTCAGGGCTCGCTCGGCACCTTGCTGCTGATGAACTCGCCCCAAGGAGAAGGCGAGGAGCGCTTGCGCCCGCTGGTCGAGCGGCTTCGTGCCCAGCACCCCGATGCCCGGATCTTTCACGTCTTCATGCTGCCGAAGGGCGAGAAGCTGGCGGCCGAAGAACTCGAGCCGAGCCTCGGATTGCTGGACCAGGCCTCGGTCTTCCTGGTTCCCCTGGAAGGAGAACGGGACCCGCTCACGCTTCTTCGGGCGATCTTCGGAAGGATCCTGCCGTGAGCTCCCCCAGCGCGAAGATTTTCGCACCGTTCACCGATCTCACCGACGAAGAGCTGGAGCTCGTGACGTCTCTTCTCGAAGAGCGCGAGCTGGTGGTCGGCGAAGTGCTCCAGAACGAAGGCGACGAGGCCGACGGGCTCATCCTGCTGGCGGAAGGACAGCTCACGCTGTCGAATAGCCGAACCGGCGAGCTGGGTACGCTCGCGCCGGGACGGCATCTCGGCGATACCTCACTGGCCTCACTTGGTCGGCGAGAGTTGACGCTGGTGGCCGCCGAACCCTCGCGGGTGCTGCTCTTCCCCCGAAGCGCCTTCCTGCGGCTCTCGGAAGACGCGCCGCGCGCTGCCACGCGCATCCTGGAAGCCGTCCTGCGAGACCTGGCCGCGACCGTCCGTTCAGGCCTGGACCGCCTGCTGTAGCCAAACAGCAATTCGGGCCGCGGCTGAAGAGGCAGAAGGGTCTAGTGGAGAAAGAAGCCCTGCTTTCACGCGCGACGTCCGATGACTCCGAACGATGTCAATTTGCCGGGGAGGGGATCAGGCCTGTTCCCGAGCGCAAGATCCCATCGCTGGTGCAAGAGGCCCCGCAGAGAGCACCAGGCTTCTATCGGCTGACCGAATTCTGGCTGAGGAAGACCGCAACCTCCGCCTTGTCGACCGAGCCTGCAGCCACACCGTCGACCAGTCCGTACAGTGCCTCCAGTTCGGCGTCGAGTCGGCGGCCGTTCAGCCCGAGGAACACGAGAGCGCCCATGAGTGCGGTTCGCTTGTTTCCATCCGCGAATGGATGGTTGCGGGCAATGTGAAAGAGGTAGGCGGCCGCCATCTCGTAGAGGGTTCCGTGCAGGTACTCGCCGTCGAAGGTCGTCTCGGGCATGCCCAGCGCAGATTGCAGCAAGCCGAGGTCACGCAGCCCCGGCTGGCCGCCGTAGCGTCGCATCTGGTCCGCGTGGATTCCCAGGACCTCGTCGAGGGTCAGGAAATGCGGCTCGTTCACTCAGCGAGGTGTCGGAAGACGCCGCCGTATTGCTCGTGGGCTTCGGCAACGAGTTCCGCGACCCGATTCCTGTGCTTTGGATCGCGGAGCGGGGTCACGACGAGGACGTCGCCGTCGGTCGAGAGCTCGAGCTCCGTGTCCGCATCAATCTCCAGCGCCTCCAAGAGAGGCCGGTCGATCACGAGGGCGAGGCTATTCCCCGAGCGCATCAGTCTCTTCGTCACGTACGTACAGTAGTGGGAATTGGTAAGGACGGCAACGACGCGGGCCATCCGCATGGGGGGTGCGCGGCCCGCCGCGCGAAACCCAGGGTCCAGGTCGTTCGTGGATGAAGGTCGCCTACCGATCCCCTCGGCCCCAATGCCCTTCAGGGCTGCCGAGGGTTGGGGTACACGCGGTGTCCGATAATTCCCAACTATGTCAATTTGTCGGGAAGGGGATCAGGCTGTTTCCGGGACGATTTTCAAGCTTCCTCGCCTAGCATGGCGTGGTGCTGCCCCTCGCCCGTATCACATGGCCGCTGCGCAGGAGTTCACCAGACACACCCCTGCCGTGACGGGGATTGGAGCTTGCTCGATCTGAAGTGAGGTGCCGGGCAATGACGAAGCGCTGTCAGGTGCCAGCCTCCGACTCGGTTGGGACGGTCTGGTCGAACTCGAAGCCCGACCAGGCCGGGTCCTCTCGGCCGAGTGCATCGTCGCCGTTTGCCTGTGGCTCTGCGAAGACGATGGGCCGCCTTGGTGCGACCGGTGGTGCGCGCGCGGGCAGGGCCAGGCAGGCGAGGATGCGCCGGGCCACGTCGGCCTCCGCAATCGCGGCGAGGATGCGCATCCGCCCGCCGCAGCAGGGACAGCTCAACGCGTCGACTTCGAAAACACGCTGCAGGAGATCCGCCCAGGGGTGGCGCCTGGCCTGGCGTGAACGGTTGATTTCGTGATCGCTTCTCGTCGCCATGGGTGCGGCGCACCGGCTCGGATCCTCTTCACGGTGGTACAGGGAGTCACCAACTGCGTGCGGGCCGAGGCTGGCGACGGCCCGGGCGTCAGCCCCCAGGGTGTGGCTCGAGGTTCTCGCCAGGCCAGCTGACATGCTTGAATCTCACCCTGGGGGCTGTCTACGGCAGGCAAGCGAAGCCCGTCGGAGGTGGTACACTCCGTCGCCAACTCGGGGATGGGTGAGGGTGGCCGTTGAGCCTTTTCCTTTCTCCGCTTCACCGGTACCGGTGCATCCAATGGCCGGTCGCCGAGCACATGCGGGGTTGGCGGGATGAATGAGAGTCGGGTTCGCGAGGGGCTCACGTTTGACGACGTCCTGCTCGTACCTGCGGCGTCGAACGTTCTTCCGAAGGGCGTCGACCTGAAGAGCCGGCTCACCCGCGAGATCGATCTCCAGATCCCGCTGGTATCGGCCGCGATGGATACGGTCACTGAGCACGCCGCCGCCATCTGCATGGCCCAGAACGGTGGGATCGGCATCATCCACCGCAACATGACCGTGGCCGAGCAGGCCGCCGAGATCGGCAAGGTCAAGCGCTCCGAGTCCGGGATGATCGTGGATCCGATCACCCTGCGTCCCGAGCAGCGCATCTTCGAAGCCCTCGACGTGATGGACCGGTATCGGATCTCCGGGGTGCCCATCACCCGCGATGGCAAGGCCGTCGGCATCCTGACCAACCGCGACCTGCGTTTCCTGAAGGATACGACCCAGGAAATCGGAGCCGTGATGACCTCCGAAGGGCTCGTCACCGTGCCGCCGGGCACCACGCTCGAGCGAGCCAAGGAGTTGCTCCACGAGCACCGCATCGAGAAGTTGCTGGTCGTCGACGAGAAAGGCGACCTGTGCGGCCTGATCACGATCAAGGACATCGAGAAGAGCGAACGCTTTCCGAACGCGTGCAAGGATCCCATGGGCCGGTTGCGCTGCGGCGCAGCCGTGGGCGTGGGGCCGGATCGGGAAGAGCGCGCGGCAGCTCTGGTCGAGGCCTGCGTAGACGTGATCGTGGTCGATACCGCGCACGGCCACTCGGCGAGTGTCCTGGACACGATTCGCGATCTCCACGGCATGTATCCGGATCTTTCGATCATCGGCGGCAACGTCGCCACGCCCGAAGGCACGGAAGCCCTGATCAAGGCGGGCGTTTCTGCAGTGAAGATCGGTGTCGGCCCGGGTTCGATCTGCACCACCCGGATCGTTGCTGGCGTCGGCGTGCCGCAGCTCACGGCCATCCTGGAGGCCGCGGAAACCGCGAACCGTTTCGATATCCCGATCATCGCCGACGGCGGAATCAAATACTCCGGCGACCTGGTGAAGGCCCTGGCGGGCGGAGCCAGCTCGGTGATGGTGGGTTCCCTGTTCGCGGGCACGGACGAGTCTCCCGGCGAGGTCGTCCTCTACCAGGGGCGTTCGTACAAGGTCTACCGGGGCATGGGCTCGCTCGGCGCGATGGCGGATGGCAGCCGGGACCGTTACTTCCAGAGCGATGTCGAGGATACCCGGAAACTCGTACCCGAAGGCATCGAAGGGCGGGTTCCGTACCGCGGAAGCCTCTCGAATAGCGTCCACCAGCTGATGGGCGGGTTGCGCGCGGGCATGGGCTACTGCGGCGCGCCGAACCTCACCGAGCTGAAGGCCGGGGCGCGCTTCGTGCGCATCTCGAACGCGGGGCTCCAGGAGAGCCACGTCCACGATGTGATCATCACCCAGGAGGCTCCGAACTACCGTCTCGAGTAACCGCCCCAGAACCCCCCAGATTCCCCGCACCACAGTCGGGCCTTCCTCCAGGCCCTTATCCAGCAGGGGCGCCCCCTTTGTCGAGTGACGCACACCGCGATCGTATCCTGATCCTGGACTTCGGATCCCAATACACCCAGCTGATCGCCCGAAGAATCCGGGAGCAGCAGGTCTACTGTGAGATCCATCCGCCGACGCTGACGGCGGAACAGATTCGCGCATGGCGTCCGGCCGGCCTGGTGCTTTCGGGCGGGCCATCCAGCGTGCTGGCGGAAAACGCGCCGAGCGTCGACCGGGAGGTGCTCGAGATGGGCCTGCCGATCCTCGGCATCTGCTACGGCCTGCAGCTGCTCGCCCGTGAGCTCGGCGGGCTCGTCGAAGCCTCGGAAGATCACGAGTACGGCCGCGCCCTTCTCAAGCTGGAGGCGACGGATCATCCGCTCTTCGCCGGGCTCGATGGCCGGGCCGAGCGCCACGTCTGGATGAGCCACGGGGATCGCGTGCTGCGCCTGCCCGAGGGCTTCGAGATCCTGGCGACCAGCGAGAACTCACCGTTCGCCGCGGTGGGGCATCGCGATCGACCGGTCTACGGCCTGCAATTCCATCCCGAGGTGGTTCACACCGAAGACGGCGCGCGCATCCTCACCAACTTCGTTCACACGATCTGTGGCTGCGAGGGCAGCTGGACGATGGACGCCTTCGTCGATGAGGCCTGCGAGAAGGTCCGCAGCCAGGTGGGCGACGGCCGGGTGATCTGCGGCCTGTCGGGCGGCGTGGATTCTTCGGTCGCCGCCGCGCTCGTGCATCGCGCGATCGGGGATCGGCAGACGTGCATCTTCGTCGATCACGGTCTGCTCCGGGAGAACGAACGGGCGGATGTCGAGCGTGCGTTCGGCGAGCACCTAGGAATTCCCCTGATCACCGTGGATGCAAGGGAACGCTTCTTGAAGCTCCTGGCCGGCGTCGAAGATCCAGAGCGGAAGCGGCGCATCATCGGACACCTCTTCATCGATGTCTTCGAGGAGGAATCCCAGAAGCTGGGCGGCGCCGATTTCCTCGTGCAAGGCACTCTCTACCCGGACGTGATCGAAAGTGTCTCGGTGGGCGGCCCGTCGGCGACGATCAAGAGCCACCACAACGTGGGAGGGCTTCCGGAGCGGATGCGGCTGGAGCTGGTCGAACCCCTACGCGAGCTCTTCAAGGATGAAGTCCGTGAGGCGGGGCGAGCGCTCGAGCTTCCGGAAGCCATCGTCGGCCGCCATCCATTCCCGGGCCCCGGCCTTGCGATCCGCATCATGGGCGAAGTGACCGCCCCGCGGCTGGCCTGCCTGCGCCAGGCGGATGCGATCCTGATCGAGGAGATCCGACGCGCCGACCTGTATGACGAAATCTGGCAGGCCTTCGCCGTCTACCTGCCGATCCAGAGCGTCGGCGTGATGGGTGACGCTCGCACCTACGAAGACTGCATCGCCTTGCGCTGTGTCAGCTCAGTCGACGGGATGACCGCAGATTGGTCGCGCATGCCGCATGAAGTGTTGGCGCTCGTGTCGAACCGCATCACAAACGAGGTTTCGGGGGTGAACCGTGTCGTGTATGACATCTCCTCCAAGCCCCCCGCCACCATCGAGTGGGAGTAGGGCGGACGTGACGAACGTTCCCTTCTCGCATCTTCATCTCCACACCCAGTACTCGCTGCTGGATGGCGCGATCAAGCACAACCCACTCTTCGAGCGCGTGAAGGCCCTCGGGCAGAACTCCATTGCCATGACGGATCATGGCAACCTGTTCGGGGCCGTGGAGTTCTACGAGAAGGCCCGCGCCAACGGCATCAAGCCGATCATTGGTTGCGAGGCCTACATCGCCGCGGGCTCGCGCTTCGACAAGGAGAAGCGCGAACGGGATGCGAGCGGCTTCGATGCCATCAGCCACCAGCTGCTGCTCGCGATGAACGAGACCGGCTACCACAACCTGATGTTCCTGATCTCCAAGGCCTACCTGGAGGGCTTCTACTACAAGCCGCGGATCGATCTGGACCTGCTGAACAAGCATAGCGAGGGGCTGATCACGACCAGCGGCTGCCTCTCCTCGCTGGTGTGTCGACGCATCCTCGGCGGCGAGGTCGACACCGCCTGGCGCCTCGTCGAAGAGATGTCCGAGACGTTCAAGGACCGGTACTACCTGGAGCTCCAACGCCACGGCATCCCGGACCAGGACCGGGTGAACGCCGAGCTCTTGAAGATGCATTCCGATCTGGGGTTGCCGCTCCTCGCCACCAACGATGCACACTACCTGGAAGAGGGCGACCACGACCATCACGATGCACTGCTCTGCATCGGCACGGCGTCGCACCTCGACGACACGAAGCGTCTCCGCTTCGACGGCCAGGGATTCTATGTGAAGAGCGGCGCGGAGATGCTCGAGGTCTTCCACGATCATCCCTCGGCCGTCCACAATTCCATGGAGATCGCCGAGCGCTGCAACCTCGAGCTTTCGATGGACACCTATCACATGCCGGAGTTCCAGGTTCCGGCGAACATGACCCGCGAGGAAGTGCTCGAGCGCGATGCCTGGCGCGGCCTTCGTACGAGCCTCGGGATGGACCCGGACCAGCCCTTCGAGGGCAAGCACCCGGACTACACGAAACGGCTGGAGTACGAGCTTGGCGTGATCCGCCAGATGGGTTTTGCGGGTTACTTCCTGATCGTGGCAGATTTCATCAGCTACGCGAAGCGCAACGGCATCCCGGTGGGGCCGGGGCGGGGCTCCTCTGCCGGAAGTCTGGCCGCCTACAGCCTTGGAATCACCGGTGTCGATCCCATCGAGTACGACATCATCTTCGAGCGGTTCCTGAATCCAGAGCGGATCTCGATGCCGGATATCGACGTCGATTTCTGCATGCGCGGGCGGGACGAGGTGATCCGCTACGTCGCCAACAAATATGACGAGCCGGATCGCGGGGACGATGGCCGGCGTGTCTCCCAGATCATCACGTTCGGAACACTTCAGGCCCGGGCCGCCATCCGCGATGTGGGTCGGGTGCTCGGGATGGCCTACGGCGACGTCGACCGCATCGCGAAGCTGGTTCCGGAGACCCTGGGCATCAGTCTGGACGAGGCGCTGGAGCAGAGCCCCGAGCTTCGCAGCCGCGTCGATGCGGACGGCCAGGTCGCCAAGCTCCTCACGACGGCCCGCAAGCTGGAAGGGCTGACGAGGCACGCATCGACCCACGCCGCGGGCGTCGTGATCGGAACGCGACCGCTGATCGAGATGGTTCCGCTCTACCGCGATGCCAAGACCGGCGACGTGATGACCCAGTACGACATGCGCTGTGTCGAGAAGATCGGACTGATCAAGTTCGATTTCCTGGGGCTGCGCACGCTCACCATCATTGCGGACGCCGCGAAGCACATCCGAGCCCGGGGCGTCCCGGATTTCTCCATCGATACGATCCCCCTCGATGACGAGCTGAGCTACGACCTGCTCTGCCAAGGCGATACCGAGGGCGTCTTCCAGATGGAATCCTCGGGCATGACCGATCTGGTCATCAAGCTGAAGCCCCGCACGTTCAAGGAAGTGATCCCCCTGATCGCGCTCTACCGTCCGGGCCCGTTGGGCTCCGGGATGGTGGACGATTACGTCGAGCGAAAGCACGGCATCACGAAGGTCGAGTACCTGGTGCCGGAACTCGAGGAACTCTTGCGCGAGACCCTCGGCGTAATCGTGTATCAGGACCAGGTGCTCCAGATCGCCAACCAGCTGGGCGGCTACACCCTGGGTGAGGCCGACCTGTTGCGCCGCGCGATGGGCAAGAAGAAGGTCGAGGAGATGGCCAAGCACCGCGACCAGTTCGTGGGTGGTGCAGAGAAGAACGGCATCGACCCGAAGAAGGCGGACGAGCTGTTCACGCTGATGGCCGAGTTCGCGGGTTACGGCTTCCCGAAGGCGCACTCGACGGCCTATGCCTACCTCACCTATCAAACCGCCTACCTGAAGGCGAACCATCCGCGCGAGTTCCTGGCTTCGGTGCTCTCCATCGAAGCGAGCAACCACGACAAGCTGTCCCGCTACATCGCCCACACGAAAGAGCGCAAGATCGAAGTGCTTCCGCCGGACGTGAACGAATCCGAACGGGACTTCACACCTGTCGCCGAGGGCATCCGCTTCGGCCTGGCCGGAGTGAAGAATGTCGGCGAGGGCGCCATTGAATCGATCCTGGCTGTGCGAAACGAAGAGGGCCCGTTCCTGGGCCTGTATGATTTCGCAAGGCGCGTGAATGCGCGCAAGGTCAACCGGCGCGTCGCGGAGAGCCTGGTGAAATGCGGCGCCTTCGATGCGTTCCATCCCAACCGGTCCTCCCTCTGGGCGGGGCTCGATGCTGCGCTCGAAACCGGGGCTGCGGCTCAACGTGATCGCGAGATCGGCCAGGAGAGTTTGTTTGGCGACGCGACCGACAGCGCACTGGCGCCGGCGGAGCTTCCGGAAGCCGCCCAATGGACGGACCAGGAACGGCTCGGTTACGAGAAGGAGGTGCTGGGGTTCTACGTCACGGGCCACCCCCTCGAGGCGCACCTCCCGATGCTCGCTCGCTTCACCGATGCCACGGCGACCACGGCCGCTGAATGGGTGAACCGAGACGTGCGCGTCGGTGGCCTGATCACAGGTCTGCGCGAGACCCGCACCCGGCGCGGCCAGACCATGGCCTTCGGGAAGATCGAGGATCTGGAGGGTGGTTTCGAGCTGGTGATCTTCGCCGAGCCCTACGCAACGCATCGGGATCTCCTCCGCAAAGCACTCGAATCCGGCAGCGATGCCACCCAGGCCGCCATCCCTCTCATCGTGTCCGGAAGCTTGGAGAGCGCCGAACCGCCGAAGCTGTTGCTACGCGACGTCTTCGAACTTTCCGAGGCCGAGGAACGCCTGGCGGCTTGTGTGCATATTCGAATCCTGGCCGACGAGGCGAATCGCGACCGACTGAATGCCCTCAATGCCGTGCTGCGCAGCTTCGCGGGCGATTGCAGTGTGTGGATCCATATGATGATCCCCGGCGAGAGCGAGACCGTGATGGCGATTCCGGACAGCCGAGGCGTCGAGCCGACCCAGGAGCTGGTGAAGGCGATTGATGGCCTGTTCGGGCGTGCGGTCTCGGAGGTCGGGCTATGAGGCGAGGGCTCTTCGCGGCAATGACCGCGCTTGTCGGAATGCTGGCCATAGCGGCGCTGGCAGTGACGCCAGTGCGGATCGTGGTCGAAGGCGTCAGCCCAGCGGGAGGCCATGCGCCCGCTGGGGTTTCCCTTCGCCAGGCCGCCCTTCGTCACGGCCTTGGCGAGGCCGTCACTCAACTGGGTCGGGATCTGGTCGCGGCAGATCGCGGCGGCCCAGCCCCGGCCGACCTCGACGTTCTGGGCGCCCTCGGGGGCAAGCCCTCCGATTTCATCGTTCGCTACCGGGTGCTCGCCGAGCGTGGAGAACGGGCTGCGCAGGTGCTGACGGATCCCGAGATCTCGTTGGAGTACGCGCTCGAGATCGAGGCCCAGATCGACGTAGATCGGGTGGCTCAGGGCCTGCGAAGCGCTGGCTGGCTGACGACCGTGCCGGGCGAGATCCCATCACAGGACCACCGGGTGCTGATCGAAACAACGGATTGGAGCGCCTACGAGGCCTTCCTGGAGCTTCTTCGCGAACGCGGCGAGGCTCGTCTGGCCGTGCCGGAGCGCTTCGAGGCGGGCCGTGTGGTGCTCCGGGTCGAGGCCCCTGGGCGCCCTCGCGAGCTATTGGATCGGTTGCTGGCAGGCCCCCCGGGTGTGTTGGAGCTGATCCCGCTTCCAGCTGAAGAAGCCGATCTTCATCTCCGGATCGAGCTGCATGCTCCGGCCAAGAGCGCCGAGCCCGCGCACGCCGACGGCCATGAGAATTGACACGGAAACGGCGAATCGGTACTGATTCCGAGCTGTTAGCTAACCTATAGGCACGTAGCTCAGTGGCTAGAGCGCCGCCTTGACACGGCGGAGGTCGGCGGTTCGACCCCGCTCGTGCCTACCATTTGGTGAGCCTGGAAGTTTCGGGGCCCCACAACCGGGATCTCGAGGCACCGGACTCGAAGACTCCTGAACGAGCGATCGACGATGCATTCCCGTTTCAACCCGCACCTATGAGCGCCCTGGCAGTCGGACTTCCCGACGGTCGAACGCTCTCTGTGCCTGCGGGTTCGACGGTGTTGGATGTCGCCCAGGAGATCGGGGCCGGGCTGGCGCGTGCTGCGCTGGCGGGGCGTATCAAGGGCGAGCTCGTCGATCTTCGGACGCCTCTTCTGGAAGACGTGGCGAAGCTCGAGATCGTCACGGCCAAGGATCCCCAGGGCGCAGACGTCATCCGCCACTCGGCCGAGCACGTGATGGCGGACGCGGTGAAGCGGCTGTTTCCCGAGGCCCAGGTGGATGCGGGCCGGGCGGATCACAGCGAGAAGTTCCAATACGATTTCAAGGTCGATGCGCCTTTCAGCCCCGAAGACCTGGAGCGCATCGAGACCGAGATGCGCAAGATCGTCAAAGAGAAGTGCGCCTTCACGCGGGAAGAGGTGAGCCGCGAGCAGGCCGAAGGAATTTTCCAGGAGCTGGGTGAAGAGCTCAAGCTCTCGCGGCTCGCGGACATTCCCGAAGGCCAGACGATCACGCTCTTTCGCCACGGCCAGTTCGTCGATCTCTGTCGCGGCCCGCATGTGCAGACGACCAAGCAAATCGGCGCCCTCACCTTGCTCGAGGCGGCCGGCGCCTACTGGCGGGGCGACGAGAGCAATCCGATGCTCCAGCGGATCTACGGAACCGCATTCGCCACGAAGCCCGAGCTTGCAGAGCACCTGGAGCGGATCGAAGAGGCGAAGAAACGCGATCATCGGCGCATCGGCGCCCAGCTGGATCTCTTCCATAGCGATCCGCTTTCCCCAGGAACACCCGTCTACCACCCGAAAGGGATGACTCTCTACAACGGGCTCGTCGAATACATGCGCTCGCTCTACCCGAAGTACGGCTACCAGGAGGTGATGACGCCTCAGCTCTACCGGGCGGACGTCTACAAGACCTCGGGCCACTACTACGAATTTCACGACGACATGTTCTGGTTCGAGGGCGACGAGGACGAAGAACTCGGCGTCAAGGCGATGAACTGCCCGGGCCATTGCCGGCTGTTGAAGCATACGAAGCACTCCTATCGGGATCTTCCGATTCGCTATGCCGAGTTCTCGCGTCTCCATCGCAACGAGCGCAGCGGCACCCTGACCGGGCTCTCCAGGGTGCGCTCCATGGCCCAGGACGACGGTCACATCTTCTGCGAGCCGGACCAGGTACCCCATGAGCTCGAGCGATTCTTCGAGATGACCCAGGAGGTCTACCGGGATCTCGGCCTTACTGGAGTGAAGGTTTCCGTCTCGACCCGGCCCGAGAGCTTTCTGGGCGATTCCGCCGATTGGGACGTGGGCGAGCAATCCCTGATCGATGCGGTGAAGAGCGCCGGCTACGAGTGCGGCATCAAGCCGGGCGAGGCCGCCTTCTACGCGCCGAAGGTCGAATTCGATTTCGACGACGTGCTGGGCCGCACCTGGACCCTGGCCACGATCCAGATCGACATGGCAGCTCCCGGGCGATTCGAGCTTCGATACATTGGCCGAGACGGCCAGGAGCACCAGCCGGCCATGCTTCACAGGGCGGTCCTGGGCTCTCTCGAGCGCTTCATCGCCATTTATACGGAGCATACGGGCGGGGATTACCCCCTGTGGCTGGCCCCGGTCCAGGTGGCGCTGCTGCCGATTACCGATCGGCATGTGGAGTACGCTCAAAAGATTCGGGATGGTCTCGAGGCCGCAGGGCTGCGTGCCTTCCTGGACGATCGTTCCGAGAAGCTGGGCTGGAAGATCCGCGACGCAGAGCTGCAAAAGATTCCCGTGATGGCCGTTGTCGGCGATCAAGAAAAAGAGCAGGGCACCGTGACCCCACGCTTCCGGCGTGACGCCGAGAGGGGCGGGGAGGCGGTGACTGTCGATGCATTCGTTTCGGACCTGACCGAGCAAGTCGCTCGGCGTCAGGTTTGAGAACGGGAGGGTATTCGTATCGCTGAAAAAGACCTTGTCCGGATCAACGAGAGGATTCGCGCGCGCGAAGTCATGTTGATCGGTGCCGACGGGGAGCAGCTTGGCGTTTTCATGGCCGAGGATGCACTCGTGAAGGCTGAAGAAGCGGGATACGACCTGGTCGAGGTCGCTCCCAACGCTCGGCCGCCGGTTTGCCGGATCATGGACTACGGCAAGTACAAGTACGAGCAGAAGAAGAAGGCAGCGGTGGCCAAGGCCAAGGGCAAGGGCCGCGCTGCATCCCTCAAGGAAGTGAAGATGCGTCCGAACACGGACGATCACGACCTCGACTTCAAGCTCAAGAATGCGCGGCGGTTCCTGATCGATGGCGACAAGGTCAAGATCACCGTCATGTTCCGAGGCCGGGAGATGGCGCATCGCAAGGTCGGCTTCGCGAAGCTGGACAAGGTGCAAGAGCTGCTCGGCGAGCTCGTGACGGTCGAGAATCCGCCCCAGATGAACGGGCGCTTCCTTTCCATGGTGCTGGTTCCGAACCGGGAGGCCGTCGACGCTGCCCGCAAGGAGCTGGAGGCGGCCGACGTCCGAGCCAAGGAGGAGGATGCCCAGGAGACCCAGCAGGAAACTGCTGCGGAAAGTGCCGGGACCGAGGCGCCGGCAGAGACGACTGAAACGCCGGAGGCAGAGTCGCCGGCTGAAGTGACGAAAGCGCCGGAGACCCAAGCTCCGGCTGGAGAAGCCTGATGCCGAAAATGAAGACCCATCGTGGTGCTGCAAAGCGCATCACGAAGACCGGGACCGGAAAGCTCCGGCACCGGAGGCGCAACAAGCGCCACATCCTGACGAAGATGACCACGAAACGGAAACGCCACCTGCGTGAGGTGGGCGAGATCTCGAGCGCCGACAAGAAGCGCGTGAAGCAGATGGTCCCCTACCTCTAGGGAGGGGCCGAAACGAGGGAGACGAATCATGCCCCGAGTCAAACGAGGCACCGCCTCGCACGCCCGCCACAAGCGGATCTTGCGAGCTGCCAAGGGATACCAGGGAACCCGCCACCGGCTGATCAAGACAGCCCGGGAGGCGGTCGAAAAAGGCTGGAAGTACGGCTACCGCGACCGCAAGGTCAAGAAGCGCGAGTTCCGCTCGTTGTGGATCGCGCGCATCAACGCCGCGGCCCGGCAGAACGATCTCTCCTACAGCCGGCTGATCCACGGGCTCGGCCTGGCAGGCGTCGAGATCGATCGAAAGAACCTGGCCGATCTGGCAGTTGCGGATCCCACGGCCTTCGCCGAGCTGGCGAAGCTGGCCAAAGCGCAGGTTGCCTAGGGCACGGAAGTTGTCGAGCGCTAGTGAGAACCTGGAGCGTGTCGTGGCCCTGGCCGAGACGGCAATCGGCGAGGCGAGCAGCGTCCAGGCGCTCGCAGAGGTCCGAGCGGGCTTCCTCGGCAAGAAGGGCTCGGTCTCCGCAGTGCTGCGGACGATCGGCGGGCTCTCCGGTGAGGAACGCGCCGCGGTAGGCCAGGCGGCGAACCAGGCCAAGGAGCGCATCGAAGCCTGGGCGGCGGCCCGTAAGCGGGCCCTCGAGAGCGCCGATCGGGATCGCGAGATCAGCGAGTACAAACTCGATGTCACGCTTCCCGGCCACGCGCCGCCGCGGGGGCATTTGCATCCCACCAGTCAGATCGAGCGCGAGATGTGCGCCTTCTTTGCCGAGCTCGGCTACGGCATCGAAGACGGGCCCGAGGTCGAGACCGATTGGAACAACTTCAGCGGCCTGAACTTCCCCGAAGACCATCCCGCCCGCGATCTGCAGGACACGTTCTTCGTGCCCGGCGGAAACGTGCTGCGAACCCATACCTCGAACGTCCAGATCCGGGCGATGACCGGCCGGAAGCCTCCCTTCCGCTTCATCTCTCCGGGGCGGGTCTACCGGCACGATCTCGACGGCACCCACTACCCGATGTTCCACCAGATCGAAGCCGTCTGCGTCGACGAGCATGTGACCTTCGCCGACCTGAAGGGCACGCTGTTCGCCTTCGCCCGTCACTTGTTTGGCGAGAGCACAGAGATGCGCTTTCGCGCCCACTTCTTTCCGTTCACCGAGCCCTCGGCCGAGATCGACATCAGTTGGGGAGGACGTTGGCTCGAATGGGGCGGTTGCGGGATGATCCATCCCCAGGTCCTGCTCAACTGCGGCATCGACCCGGAGCGCTACCAGGGCTTCGCCTTCGGCATGGGCATCGACCGCACGGCGATGATCCGCTGGGACATCCCGAACATCCAGCTCTTCTTCGACGGTGATGTGCGCACCGCGGAGCAGTTCTAGTGCGGCTGCGCGAAGCCCAGGATCGGCTCTCATGAAGGTCCCCCTCGGCTGGCTTGCCGAATGGATCCCGCTGCCCGATCGCCAGACGCTCGAAGAACGCCTGACGGTAGGCGGGCTCGAGATCGAAGAGGTGATCGAGACGGGCCCCGACCTCTCGGCGATTCGCGTGGGGGAGGTGCTCGAGCGTCAGGCGCATCCGGATGCCGACCGGCTCTCGGTCTGCCGGGTCGACCTGGGCGACGGCGAGCCTCTCGAGATCGTGTGCGGCGCTCCCAATGTCGAGGCGGGCCAACGGGTGGCGGTGGCCACCCATGGCGTCGTGCTTCCCGGCGGCCTCAAGATCAAGCGCTCGAAGATTCGCGGCGTGAAATCCCACGGCATGATCTGCTCCGAGATCGAGCTTGGCCTGGGTGAGGGCAAAGACGGCATCCTGGTACTGGACCCAGAAGCTCCTGTCGGCGCACCGCTCAGCCAGGTCCTCCCCACCGGGGAGACCGTGCTGGATGTCGAGATCACCCCGAACCGCGGCGACTGGGTTTCGATGCTCGGCATGGCGCGCGAAGTTCAGACACATTTTGGCGGCGAGCTGACGCTTCCGCCTTGCGAGCCGGAAGAATCCGATTCCGACGCTGCCTCCGAGATCGCCATCCAGATCGACGATCGCGGCGGCTGCCATCGTTATGTGGGCCGAATTCTCCGGGGTGTGAAGATCGGGCCCTCTCCCGAGTGGTTGCAACAGCGTCTCGAAGCAGCCGGGCTGCGCTCCGTGAACAATGTCGTCGACGCGACGAACCTGGTGATGCTCGAATTCGGCCAGCCGTTGCATGCCTTCGATCTGGACAAGCTTCGCGGCGGCGTGGTGACGGTTCGAGCCGCCAAGGACGGAGAGAAGATCCTCAGCCTGGACGGTGAGGATCGGGAGCTTCGCCGGGAAGATCTGGTAATTGCCGACCAGCAGGGCGCCATTGCGATCGCTGGCGTGATGGGTGGCGCCGAGAGCGAGGTGGACGACACCTCGACGAACCTGCTGCTGGAGAGCGCACACTTCGAGCCTTCGCGCGTGCGACGCACGGCCAAGCGCCTGGCCTTGCGCAGCGATGCGTCCTACCGCTTCGAACGGGGCGTCGATCCAGCAGGCCAGGATCGTGCTGCGGACCGAGCGGCACGCTTGATTCAAGAACTCGCGGGCGGCCAGGTCTCTCGCGGACGAGCGGTCGCGACGGGTGAGCCCGCCCCGGGCACGGAGACGATCGATCTCGACCCGACGCGCGTGAACCGCTTGCTCGGCACGTCACTCAGCGCGGACGAAGTCGCCGCTCTCCTCGCCCGGGTGGACATCCCCTGCGACATCAACGGCGATCGGCTTCGCTGTCGCCCTCCGAGCTGGCGGAACGATCTGCACCTGCAAGTCGATCTGATCGAAGAGGTCGCCCGTGTATTCGGCTACGACTGCATCGAGCCGACCCTGCAGACGGCACCGCTTCGCAGCATCGAGCTGGCTCCGCGGCGCCGCATTCGCGAGGACGTGCGCACTGCGCTCGCAGGCGCGGGCCTGACCGAAATCATGACCTTCTCCGGTTGCCCCCCGGAGGACGACGACGCTCTCCGCCTGGCGAGTGACGACTCGCGCCGAGAGCACGTAGCCTTGTTGAATCCGATCCAGGCCGGGGACTCGGTGCTGCGAACCCACCTCCTGCCCTCCGTTCTGCGGGCGGTGCGCGGCAATCGCGCCCGTCAGGTCGATCGGATTGCGGTCTTCGAGGTCAGCCGTGTGTTCCACGGTGGAACCGATCGTCCCGACGCATGGCAGGAGCGTGAGCCGCTCCAGGCCGTCGCGGCCATTTCGGAGAGCGGTGCGGAGGATCTCTGGAGTTCCGCCAGCGTTCCGCCGTTCTTTCGGGCCAAGGGGTTCGGCGAACGAATGCTCGCCGATCTGGGCCGGACACCCGAGTTCCGGGCGGGCTCGGACGAGCCTTTTCTGCACCCGGGCGGTGCAGGCGAGTTCTTCGTACGGGGCCGACGTGTGGCCTGTGTAGGCGAGCTCCATCCAGAGACCGCTGCCCACTTCGAGATCGACGCACCGACGGCCGTCCTGGTAGTCGACCTTGATGCCTTGGACGGCCTGGGGGCCGAAACCCCACGCTACCAGGAGGTCTCACGGCATCCGAGGATACGGCGGGACCTGGCGCTGCTGGTGGACGCGGGAACCCCGGCAGGGGAGCTGCTTCAGGCGGTGCGCAAGAAGGCCGGCGCCTCGCTCCTCTCCGTGCACCTCTTCGATCGATACGAGGGCCGTGGTGTTCCCGAGGGCAAGCTCAGCCTGGCCTTTCGGATGATCTTTCAGCGGACCGACCGCACGCTGACCGATACGGAGGTGGCGGAAGCCACCGAAAAGGTCGTTCAGAATCTGGCCAAGCGCTTCGGGGCTGAGCTTCGGTAGGCTTGGTGGCACAGAAGGGGGAGAGGGCGTGACCAAGGCAGACATCGTCGAGCACATCTACGAGAGGGTGGGCTTCTCCAAGAAGGAGTCCGCTGAGCTGGTCGAGAAGGTCTTCGACATCATCAAGGAGACCCTCTCGGAGGGCGAGAAAGTCAAGATCTCCGGCTTCGGGAACTTCGTGGTGCGCCAGAAGAACGCCCGCAAGGGCCGGAACCCGCAGACGGGCGAGGAGATTCGTCTCGCAGCCCGTCGGGTGCTCACCTTCAAGCCGAGTCTCGTGCTAAAAACCATCCTGAACGAGGATGAAGCTCCGGCAGCTTCGGAGGCTGGCGGCGAGCGCTAGCGCGCCCCGGCTTTTCGGGCCGTTGGAAGCGTTCGGATCGAATCGTTCGTTAGGGAAGGAGGCGCCATGGCGGGGCGGAAGAAGGGCGGAACGGATTCTGGTGACTCGGGGAAGGGCGACCCGACCGGGAAACTCTACTACCGGATCGGTGAGGTCAGTCGGATCACGGATGTGAAGCCCTATGTGCTTCGCTACTGGGAATCCGAATTCCGCTGGATGGCGCCGGCGAAATCCCGCTCGAAGCAGCGGCTGTATCGCAAGCGCGATATCGAGATCATCCAGCTGATCAAGCGGCTGCTCTATGAAGAGCGCTTCACGATTGCCGGCGCGCGGAAGAAGCTGCGCGAGCTCGGTGTGGGCCGCGCCTTGGATGCGCCCCAGCTCGAGATGGCCTTGGAGAGCGACCCGCGGGCGCAGCTGAAGAGCATCCGAAACGAGCTGCAGGAGATTCGTGGCCTGCTCTAGTGAGAGAGCCACCCGCTCGCCATGAGCAGCGAAGCTTCCCAACCGATCGGCGCCGACCCGTTTGGCTCCACGACCGGAGCCCCGGCCTATATCGCACGCCCCGCTTGCGAGCGCGCACTGGACGAGCTGCTCGCCGCCGTGCGTCGCGATGCCCCCTGCATTGCACTGGTAGGCCCGAACGGGATCGGCAAGACCCACCTGGTGCGGGTGCTCGCCGAGCGGCTCACGGACGAAGCCGAGCTTCTACTTCTGCCCTACGCCGCCCTCGAGTTCCCGGATCTCTGCCACTGGGCGCTGGGGCTGCTAGGCGAAGACCAGGGGCCGTTCTCAGATCCGGGTGGCGCGTTGCTCGAAGCGGCCGCTCGACGCGCGGCGAGTGGCCGGCGCTTGATCCTCGCTCTCGACGATGCCAGCGGACTGCCCATCGAGACGGCCCGCGAACTCTCGGCCCTCGTGGGCCAGGCCTCGGGCGAGCTGCAGCTGTTGGTCATTCCTGTGGACGACCCGCGAGCCGGCCGGGTCCTCGCCGCACTGGGCTCCGAGGTCGCGCTCGTGCGCTTCAACGCGCCCATGTCACCGGAAGAGAGCGCGGGGTACGTTCGCGAGCGCCTGCGCGTGAGCGGGGTCGGCCCTGCGATTCAGGATCGCTTCACCGAGCAAGTCCTCGCCTGGCTCCACCGGGAGTCCGGCGGCCTGCCGCGTGATCTCCACATCCTGGCCGTGCAATTCCTCCGCGATCGTCCCGAAGCCGACCGCGACCGTTTCTCGCGGCACGAGCAGTGGTTGGAAATCGACGCCACGGAGGACGAGCCAGAACCGGAACCGGCCGCCGAGGCCGAGTTGCTAGCCGCGGAGAAAGAAGAGCCCGCCACACCAACGAAGCCCGAACCGCCCGTGACGCTGCCGCCAGAGAGCGACACGCCCGCTTCTCAGCGCACACCCCTCCCGACACTCTCCGAGGATCGGGGCTGGCTTCGAAGCCATCTGCCGCTCGTTGCGGGCCTTGGCCTCGTAGCGCTGGGAGTCTTCTTCGCCGTGCGCGCGGATCCGCCTTCGGAAGCTCCAGCCGCCACGATCGCCGTTCCCGTCCCCCCGCAATCACCGGTTGAGGAGACCGCCGAAACCGCAGCCATCGAACCTTCGGAGCCAGTGGTCGCACTCGCCCCCAAGCCCGAGCAACCTGCCGAGCCCGCGCGGGATCCATCCCCCGAACCCCCGGTTGAGCAACCCTCAGACATCGCGGTCGAAGAACCCCCGAAACCCGCAGTCGAGGTGTTGGAGGTTGAGGAGACCGCACCTGCGCCGGTTCCAACGATCGAATCGGCCGGTGTCTCCGAGCCTGAAACATCTACAGCCGATCTGGAAACGCCACCCGCGGTGGTCGATCCGGAGCCAGCCGCTGTGATCGCCGAGGAAGAAAGCGCCGGTTCAGCCCCCATTACCCCCGAGCCTCTTCCTGAGCGCGCATCGGAGCCGAAGGAAATCGCCGCACCCGCCGAGCCCGAACCCCCGGCGCCCGAACCCGAAGAGCCCGCCACCGTGCCCGCGACCCGCACGGCTTCCACGCCCGCGTCGGCTTCGCCGCCCCCTGAGCGCCCGTCGCCGCCGATCACGCCGAAGCTGCTCCCGGTGGCCGCCACGGGCCCTCCCGTGAGCATCCGAGTGGACGCCACTCCGCAAGCGCGCGTCTTGATCAACGGCCGAGATCAGGGCCAGACACCGCTTACAGACCTCAGCCTGCCCTCCGGCCGGCACCGCTTCGAGATCATCTTCCCGGGCGGCACCCACCTGCTGAGAGAAAAGCTGATCGACGCCCAGCACACGGAAATCAGCTTCACCCAGCTCCCGACGCCCTAGTCGGCCTCCATTCGACCCCCAGTCGACAGGAGCAGGGCAGCAGGCTAATCCTCCCCCCGTCGGGCCGTAGCGCAGCTTGGTAGCGCGCCTGAATGGGGTTCAGGAGGTCGGGAGTTCGAATCTCCCCGGCCCGACCAGTACCTGCGGCCGCACCCGCCCGGAAGGCTGCGCGAGTACTGCGCGAACGGCGCCGGAACCGTTCAGCGGAACCAGCGGCCGCCGCGAACTGGACATCTCGGGAAGGCTCTTCTCGGACTCACCTGCAAGGTATGCCGCGGCTCTGATTCGAATGGCTCCATCCTTGGATTTGTTCTTGAATCGCAGCTGGCCATCGGCTCCTCGGGTCGGCTCGCTCTTGGCCTAGGAGGCGTCCACGATTCCCCGGGGTAGGCCACCTTGCTCGGTCCAAGTCCAATACCGCGGGGTCGCTGGGACCAGGAGATCCAGAATGGGGCAGCATGCCTCGATGTCGATCGGATGACTGTGTCACTCCGTCTCTCCTCCGCGTTGAGAATCTTGAGAGCGAGGGCGCGCCCACCGAGGCAGCTACGAGCACGCCGTCGACCGCCGGAGTGATTCGAACCTGTCCGCAAATACACTTGACTGTGGTTTTCCCAACACGCATAGTTACTTGGACGGTCGAACTACGCACAGAATGACAAGAAACGCGCGTGAGGTATTTCCTTGCGTGGGGAATTCTTGGAGGGGAAGCAGCCATGGCACTACGTACCCGTCCCTATCTTGAGTTGGAGTTGAAGTGGCTCCTGAATCTCGCGGCTCTTGGCACTCTTGCCATCGGCCTCGCGATCGTTTGCCTACCCGCAGCCGCTGGCGCCTCTAACGGTCGCGGGCATGCCTATGGGCCCGGGCATGGGCACGGGCCCGGGCATGCGACCGTCCTCCACCCGGGAGATTCGATCCAGGAGGCGGTCGACGCTGCCTCACCTGGGGACAAGATCATCATCTTGCCGGGGGAGTATTATGGGCCCCCCAATTCCAGGCGGGCAGTACGCATCAAGCAGGATGGCATCAGCTTGATCGGCAAGCCTCGTCCGAACAAGAAGGTCATCCTCAGGCCCAACCCGGACGGATCCAACGAGGATGGGATCCTCGTCGAACCCGAAGGCGGGAGCGGATGCAATTGCGTCATCGAGGGCTCCCGTATTCAGGGGATTACCGTCGAAGGATTTCCGGGGAACGGGATCAAGGTGGAGTTTGTCAACAACTTCGCGATCCTGGAAAACGAGTCCATCAACAACCTGGAGAATGGAATCCAGCCGGAGCTTTCGGCGAATGGCCTGGTCAAGAACAACCTCTCCTCCGGTTCCCTCGACAGCGCGATGTGGCTCGAAGGCGTCACGAATGTCCGCGCCATCGGCAACGTCCTCCATTCGAGCACGACCGGCCTCGAAGTCAC
>JAFDCZ010000129.1 GCA_019312665.1 Deltaproteobacteria bacterium
TATGGTCCGCCAGATGAAGCGCGGAGTAGCCAAGCGCTTCGATGCGACCTGCGCGTTCCCTCCATTCGGAGGCTCGTGAAGCACTGAATGACTGGACGGCAAATCGGAAGGGTTTTGACATATGCCGAGGGTACCCGACCCTCTCGCTTGCACGTGTTTGGGTCTTCGCCGATCCTCGAGCCATCGAATAGGCTTCGCATGAACTCGAACCAAGGGGCGGAGAAGAATGGACCGAGAGCGAATCGCGGACGAGCTTTCCATTCGAGAACTAGTGGACCGCTATGCGGACGCAGTCGTACGACGGGATGAAGAAGCCTGGGGCGCCACGTGGACTGCCGACGGGGAGTGGCACATCCTCGGAGATGTCGTTCGCGGTCGAGGGGCCCTCATCGAAAAGTGGAAGGCGCTGGTCGGTCAACTGCCCTTCGTGCATCAACTCGCGAGCGGCGGCTTGATCGGATTTGACGGCGCAGCGGCGCATGGTCGCTTCTATGTCAACGAATATGCGACGACCGGCAGCGGAGAGGGGCTTCTGATGCTCGGCGTCTACTTCGACGATTACGTCTTCGAAGAAGGCGAATGGCTGTTCCGCACCCGGCGCATTCACACGCTCTACATGGGACCACCCGATATGAGCGGAATGACCCGACCCTTCCCCAGCGAGCACTAACAGAACAGACATCGGAGGCGCGTCGTGATCATCATCGCCGGCACCATCGAACTCGACCCGACGAGACGAGACACAGCACTGACCACTGCGAAGCCCTACATCGACGGGGCACTCACCCAGGATGGCTGCGAGGCCTACACCTGGTCTGCCGACCTCAGTTCGCCTGGACGCGTAGAGGTCTTCGAACGCTGGACGAGCGAGGCGGACCTCGCCGCCCATTTTGCCGGGCCGCATTACCACGCGATGCTCAAAGCCCTTGGTGCCTTCGGCCTCAAGAGTTCAGAGGTCTCGAAGTATCGGGTCGATCATCGCGAGCCCGTCTATGATTCGGATGGCAAGCCTCGGGCGGACTTCTTTACCGAAATTCCGTGACTGTCAGGATTGTGGGCTACTCGCCGTCGAACGCGGGGGACGCTTCTCGAGAAACGCCCTCAGACCCTTCCGGTGATCTGCCGTGCGGAAGAGTTCGCTGAGTGAGCACTGACCCAGGCGCCCAGATCGGGCCAAACCGGGGCGAGCGCGGCTGCTTTCTCCCGGCCAACCCGTTGCGCCAGCCAACCGAGGCCGACTGCATCGCCGCACGAGCCGCACATCACGAACCATCGTGAAGAGTGTCGCGCTTCGGCGACCAGCTGGCGAACCTGCGCAGCAGAGCGCGCGCAATTGAGCCACTCGGGTATCCAGGATTCGAATGCCCCAGCGAAACAGGCACTCGAAATTTCGTCGCATTCGACATCCGGATGGCAGCGCACGACGATCGGGATGACATCGCTCTCGAGCAGCGCGACAAGGCTCTGCCAGGCAGGCTCACTCGATCCGAGGCCTTCGAGGAAGCCAGCGAGCCGCATGCAGTCTTCTGTACCCGGGCGCGCACGGAAGGCACGCCTCAGCGCAATGGGATTCATGGGTCAGCTCCGGTCCAGATGCGAGCCAGGACACCGGCGACGTCCAGCAGAACTAGGCTGGACGGGTTGAAGGCCGGCGGGCTCGTTGAGTGGTTCGACGCTCAGCCAGACGGCCGAGCAGGGGCGCACTAGATGGCGCTACTCACGTGTCGAATTTTCCAGACGGAATCGATTATCACTGACTCAGATCCTCGAGATGCTGCCCGAGAGGGCAGGCACTCGCGTCGGACCCCTCGGCGGGTCCTGGAGGGCAGCAACGGCACTGCCTCCTCAGCTCTATGCGGGACGAGCACCGCGAAACTTGCGCCCATCGAATCCTTTTTTCAAGTAACGAATGATAAACCCAACGATTCTAGCTAGTTGCGAAGCCCCTCCGTCCGGAGGAAGAAGACCTGTGCATCTCGAGGGCAGGCGGGGCCCCTGAACCTTCCGAAGGGAGGTTCCTGTGAAGAGTGGAGACGGCAGTTTCCGACACCCCAGTGCATATCCGACTAGGCGCCCGACCGCGTCGCAGGTCTCAGCAGCCGCACCGGCCCGGGCGGACGGGGCCGGGCTCAGCAAGCGCGCGCAGCGTCGCTTCGAGGCCAGCGAGGAGCGGCGACGAAAGCGCAAGGAACTGAAGCGCGCGAGCCAGACGCAAAACGCTTCCGATTCCGAATCCAGGTGAACCGCCTGGATTCGCTAAGTGCGCTGGACTATCGACAACCCCGTTGTTCCTCGAGAAGCACCCTCAGGTATCAACAACGTCTTTGGGTCCCACAAGCCTGCCGCTTCCGAACCTTCCTGACGGAGCCGTGCCGGTGTAGGATGGGCCCTGGGGCAAAGGGGGACAGACGTGCTGAATGGCTACCGGGTTCTGGATCTTTCCGATGATCGCGGGCAGATGTGCGGGATGATGCTGGCCGACCTGGGGGCCGACGTGATCTGCGTCGAGCCGCCGGACGGCAACCCGGCCCGGCAGCTCGGACCCTTTGCCGATGATGAGCCCGGTACCGAGAAATCGCTGTTCTGGTGGTCCTACGCCCGCGGCAAGCGCAGTGTCGTGCTCGACCGGACGACCGACGAAGGGCACGCGGCGCTGCGGAAGCTGGCCGCGGCGGCCGACGTGTGGATCGAATCCGAAGCGCCCGGGGCCCTCGCGGCAGAAGGGTTCGGCTACGAGGAGTTGGCCGAGCTGAACCCGGGCCTCGTCTATGTCTCGATCACGGCTTTCGGTCAGGATGGACCCAAAGCGGGATGGCCGGCGACCGACCTTACCCTCCTCGCGGCGGGCGGGCCGCTCTGGCTGACGGGCGATGACGACCGGGCGCCCGTGCGCGTTCGCGTACCGCAGGCGTTCTTCCATGCCGCCGGAGAGGCGACCGTGGCCGCGCTCGTGGCACTTCACGAGCGCCACCGCTCGGGGCTCGGCCAGCACGTCGACATTTCCGCACAGCAGGCGGTGACCCTTGCGACGCAATCGGACTCCGTCGCCACCCAGGTCGGAGAAGACGGCGCGAAGCGTTGTGCGGGCGGACTCAAGGTGGGGCCGCTCGTCGTGCGCTTCGGTTACCCGGCGGTGGACGGCCACGTCTCCATCACCCACCTCTTCGGCTCGACGGTCGGGCCCGCAACGGCCCGGCTGATGGCTTGCGTGCACGAGGACGGCTTCTGCGATCAGGCGATGCGGGATACGGATTGGGTCGACTTTGCTGGGGCATTGATGGCGGGGAAAGCGACGATCGAAGGTTTCGAGGCGGCGAAGAATGCGATCGCTGCGTGGACGGCGTCGAAGACGAAGCAAGAGCTGCTCGCACTGGCCCTGGAGCACCGCCTCCTGATCGCTCCGGTCGCCACACCCGAAGACGTCGTTGGCAGCGAGCAATTCGAAGCACGGAGCTATCTGGTTCGAACCGAGCGGCCGGACGGCAAGGGCCACACCGTTGCGTGTGGCCCTTGGGCAAAGCTCTCGAAAACGCCTCTCACCCAGGGCGTGCGGGCGCCGCGCCTCGGCGAGCATCAGAACGAGATACTCGAAGCCTGGCGCGAACGACGCGCCCTGCCCGCCCCGACCGACCCGAGCGGCTCGGGGGCGCTCCCCCTCGAAGGTGTGAAGATCCTCGACTTCATGTGGGCGCTCGCGGGCCCCATGGCTACGCGCGTGCTCTCCGACTACGGCGCCACGGTGATCCGGGTCGAATCCACTTCCCGACTCGATGTCATCCGCACGATCCGGCCCTTCGTCGGCGGCGCGGACGGCGCAGATACCTCGGCAACCTTCCACTCCGTCAACACGGGCAAGCAGATGCTCACGCTCGACCTGACCCACCCCGAAGCACGCCAGGTCATCCTCGATCTGGTGCAATGGGCCGACGTCGTCTGCGAATCCTTCGCGCCGGGCACGATGGCGAAGCTGGGCTTCGATTACGAGACCCTGCGCATGGAGAAGCCCGAGCTCATCATGCTCTCCACCTGTTTGATGGGACAGACCGGGCCGATCTCGCGCTTCGCCGGCTACGGCAACCTGGCCGCCGCGGTTTGCGGCTTCTCCGAGCTGACCGGCTGGCGAGATCGCGCTCCGGCCAGCCCGTTCGGTGCCTACACGGACTACATCGCTCCGAGGTTCAACGCCTCGGCGCTACTGGCGGCCCTCGAACACCTGCGGCGCACCGGGGAGGGCCAGCACATCGATCTCTCCCAGGCGGAGGCGGCCCTTCACTGGCTGGCGCCCGCGGTGCTGGCCCGCACGACGAACGGCGACACGTGGACACGCGAGGGCAATCGCGACGAAGAGCTGGCGCCCCACGGTTGTTATCCGGTGGACGGCGAGGATCGCTGGATCGCGCTCGCAACCCGGGACGACGCCGAGTGGGAGGCACTCTGCGAAGTGCTCGGTGCGACGGGCCTGACATCCGACGCGCGCTTCAGCTCTCTCGCTGCCCGGCACGGCAATGCGGACGCACTCGACCGGGCGTTGGCAGAGCTGACGGCTGGACGTGACGGTGCCGAGTTGGAAACCGCACTGATCGCGCGGGGAATCCCGGCCCATCGCGTTCTCGACAGTCAGGGCCTGGCGGGAGATCCGCAGCTCCAGGCCCGCGGCCACTTCGTTCGGGTCGAGGGCGGCAGCGTAGCCACGGTCGTCGAGGCTTCCCGCTCGCGTCTCTCACGCACACCCGCCCGGGTGCCTAGCGAGCTCCCGAGCCTCGGCGCGGCGAACTTCGACGTGCTGAGCGAGCTCCTGGGCTACGACGATGAGCGCTTCGCCGAACTCGCCGTCGCAGGGGTACTGGAGTAGGCAGCCGGATTCACCCACCCAGATCCTGGCCTCCCGACACGACCAATCGCTCGAGTCGTTCGAGCCGCAGGCCCTCAGGCCCGTCGATGCGCGCCAGCCACTTCCGGACATAGTCGAAATCGAGCGGAACATCGCAGGCGTAGATCATCCCGGCGATGTCGTGCCAATCCTTCTCCCGGTCGAAGATTGCCTTGTAGGTGATCAAGTCTTCTGCACTCAGGATATGGATCGCGTCGCCGTAGAAATCCACGCGCCGGCGACGCTCCATCGAACTCATGTGCAGGGCGTCGTAGGCGAAGAACAGATCGATGGGTGTGTCATCCCAGAACACGCGCACTTGCTCGTCGCGAGCGACCAGACGTCGCAGGCCGGGGTTGCCGACCGCTGCACCCAGAGCAGCGAGGGCCGCGAAGACTCGTTCTGCCTGCTCGGCGCCGAGAAACACGTTGACGTCGATATCGTGGGTCGCCCGGATGCTGCCGTAATAGCCAAGAGCCTGGGCGCCACCGAAGGCATGGGGAATGTCTTCCGCTTGAAAGGCCTGCTCGATCGCCACGATCTGTTCGTCAAGCAGCATGGACGCTTCTCTGGCTTTCAGGCCGACTCGCCGGAGCCAAAGCGAGGGAAGGGCTCGGGGGAGGCTTCGCGGCGCTTTTCGCGAGAGTGGGCGACGCGGCTCGCAACCCGCAGCAGGCCCCGCAACGCTTTGCCTCGGGCAGCCTCGCTGCGGCCGAGCCAATCCGCAGCTTCGGCGAGATGGACCGGAAGCGCATGTTCCTCGGCGGCCGCGAGGGCTCCCCTGAGCTGCGCGACGAGGCTCGGCTCGGGCAACATGCCTCGCCGCAACTCCGCGAGAAGCTTGCGTGCTGTCGCGTGGGTTCGATGACGGGAGACGGCGATTCCGCGAGCCCGAGCTCGCTCAACCAGACGATCACGATCGAAGGGCTGGTGGGCCCGGGCGGCCGCTTCGTCGAGGACCTCGGGAGTCAACACATCCTTGAAGCGTGCGAGGGTGTATTGGCGCGGGCCGCGCGGGGTCGCGCGGCACTCGCGAATCTCGTGGACGCCCCGTTGCTTGCGAATTGAGGCCATCGGCAGTCCTCTCAGGATGGACCCTGAGTATAGTGCTCGATAGTACTAAATCAAATGTTGATGCCCCAGGGGGACATCGACTCCACTACCGCTTCGGTCCTCCGGAGGAGCCCGGCCAACGCGAGCCTCCGATCGTATCCGAGTGCGGCCAGAATCCGTCCGGATCGAGGGCACCTTCCAACGTGATTTCCCGGCTCGTCGGCATGGCCGTCCAGAGCCGCGCGCTCAGATCACCGCGTTGGGGCAACAGCTCCGCGATCGGATCCCAGGGACTCTCTCGCAGGACCAGCTCGCCCTCGACCGTCTCCTGATGAAAGGTTTGATAGGTCGTTGCAACCTTCACCACATGGGGCGGAAAATCGTAGGCCTTCTCCGCACCGCCAACCGCGCGGGAGACCTTCACCCACCACTCGTGCTCGGCAAAGGGCTCCGGGCTTTCGGCGACGCCCGTCGTCTGGCCCTTGAACTCGATGAACGTGTAGCCCTGATGGGTACAACGCGCCGTGATGCTCGCGCCCAGCCGGTAGTAGGTGATGGCGCAGGGATACTTCGGCTGACCGTTCATATCCCGGCTGATGAAGATCGCCGACTCCTGATCGATGCCGTAGCCAAGCGCGAAGAGCCCCGGCGTACCGCGATAGTCCGCATCCACGCTCACGACCACGCCGTACTCCGGCTCGTCCGGGACGGGGAAGTTGTAGATCGAGAGATGCACGTTCGCGCTGGCACTTGGCTCGATGCCCGGGGGAAGAAGCGCCGCGATCCGATCCGCATCGGTGGGGTAGTCGATCTTCAGAATGGGCCAGCCCAGGATGTCGCCGGGGGCAATCTTCGGTCCGGCAGATTCGGTCATGAGGGTCCTCCTCGAAGTGGGTCCCCCATGGGTACCTCAGTCCTCGGAGAGCCCAAAATCGAGTAACTTCGCCCAGGAAGGGGGACGTTCCTTGCAGGCCGAAAAGGGGACGCTCCCCCTCTGTGACAGGACAGCTCTCGAGCTTGCGGCCCTGGTCCACAGAGGGGAGCTCTCCGCCAGGGAACTCGTCAGCGCGTATCTCGGGCGGATCGAGGCCCGGAACCCGGCCCTGAACGCGATCGTCACCCTGGTTCCCGAGCGTGCCCTCGCCTGGGCCGCCGAAGCCGACGAGAAGCAGGCCCGCGGGGAGCCGCTCGGCCCACTTCACGGCCTGCCGATCGCCCACAAGGATCTCGTGATGACGGCTGGCATCCGCAGCACCTCGGGCTCACCGTTGCTGGCCGAACATGTCCCGAAGCACGATGACTTGATCGTGACACGGCTGCGAGCAGCGGGCGCGATCACGATCGGGAAGACGAACGTCCCGGAATTCGGTGCCGGCTCCCATACGTTCAACGAAGTCTTCGGCGCGACGCGCAACCCCTGGGGCACGTCGAAGACCTGCGGCGGGAGCAGCGGCGGCGCGGCCGTCGCCCTGGCAGCGGGCATGCTTCCCATTGCGGACGGGAGCGACATGGGGGGCTCCCTGCGCAACCCTGCCAACTTCTGCAACGTCGTCGGTTTTCGCCCTTCACCGGGTCGCGTACCGCATGTTCCCGCGCCGCTCGGATGGGAGAGCCTCTCCGTGCTCGGGCCCATGGGCCGCACCGTCGAAGACACCGCCCTGCTCTTCTCGGCCATGGCCGGCCCGGATCCCCGCGCGCCGATTTCTCTCGATACACCTGGCGCGCGTTTCGCCGAGCCTTTGGCTCGCGATTTCACCGGAGTGCGCATCGCCTTCGATCCGGATCTCGGCGGCCTGCCCGTCGATCCGCGCGTCGCCGATGTACTCGAAGCAGGCCTGGTCGGCTTCTCCGAAATCGGCTGCCAGATCGAACGCGCCGGCATCGATTGGACCGGCGCCGACGAAGCCTTCCACACCCTCCGCGCCTGGACCTTCGCCAGCGGCTTCGCGGGCCTTCCCGATTCAGCCTTCGAAAGGCTGAAGGACACCATCCAATGGAACGTCCGGAAGGGATGGGCCCTGAAGGGTGACGACGTAAGCCGCGCCGAGCGCTTGCGCACCACGCTCTTCCAGCGACTGCACACCTTCATGGGCGAGTACGAATTCCTGATTCTCCCGGTCAACCAGGTGCCGCCCTTCGACATCGACGTTCCCTACCCCGAAGAGATCGCCGGAATAAAGATGGAGACCTACATCGACTGGATGAAGTCCGCCTACTACGTGACCGTGACGGGCCATCCTGCCATCTCGGTCCCCTGTGGCTTCACGCCAGAGGGCCTACCCGTCGGCGTACAGATCGTCGGTCGCCACCGAGACGACTTCGGCGTCCTGCAGCTGGCCTACGCCTACCAACAAGCCACTCGCCTCTGCGACCGGCGACCGGCTCGGGGCACCTCATAGATGGAGTGGGAGCCCGGAAACGAGAAGGAGTCCGTTCCGGTCGCGCTCGGCCGGTTGGCCATCATGGCTCTACCGTCCCTTGCGGGTTGCGCCGCCGTCATTGCAGCCTACTGGCTCGTTCTGAGCACGCTCTTTCCGGATTCGCGGGTGACCCTGGCGTCCTTCACCCTCGGGTTCTTCGCGTTCACGGTGCTGCTCAACCTGAAGCAGTTGATCCTGCCGGACGCCACGCTCCGTGCCCTTCGTCGCCGAGGGCGGAATTCCCGCCCGCTCGACGGAAAGGTCTGCGCGGTCGAGGGCACGTTGGTAGCCCTGGGCGAGCCGGTCCTGTCTCCCCTCGAGAACGAGGAGTGTCTCGTCTACGAGGCCCAGATCTTCAGGTACGTGCAGATGAACGAGGGGACGAACCGCACCTGGGACTTCCTTTCTCATGGCCACCGACCCGCCGCGGTATCGACGCCCCTGGGAGAGGTCCAGATCCTGGGTTTTCCAGACCTCTCGCACGTGCCGGTCTGGGAACTCGAAGCCGATGACGTTCGAGACCATGCGGCTTCCTGGATCGCGGAGACTGAATTCTCGGCAAAGCCTGGCTTCCGCGATGCGCCGGGACTGGTCCGGGACTTGTTGGACAACGATGCGCCCGAAGGCCTGCGCAACCTCTCAGAGCCGGGGGCTGAGCTGCTGCCTGACCACCGCTTCGAGGAGAAACTGGTCCGTGCCGGAGACCCGGTGACCGCCGTGGGCAAGTACGACGCGCTGCGATCTGCGCTGGTCCCTCAGGGCGCCTCGGGTGTCGAAATCTACGCTGGAACCATCGATGACGCGATCGGGGATGAACGGTATGACCGGATCCGATCCCTTGTCATCGCCACGGTGGTCTGCGTCATCGTCCACGGTTTCGCATCGCAGGCGATCCCCTAGCTCGACGCGCAGGAGGCGAAACCGGGCCCGCCGCTCTTCCGCCTAGCGCAGCGAACCCAGGTCCGGTTCAATATCCCTACCCCTTGGGGTCCTCTGGTCCATGACGAGGCCTCTTTCCGGGGAGTACGCTGAAGCAAGCGGGAGGCGATCACTGTGCCCAGGATGATGTGGATCGTGATGTGCCTGTGCCTTCTGGCATCGCCAGTCGGGGCGGACTCGGACAAGCCCTCCTTGCGCAACGCTGCCGGCAGCGATCGCGCCAAGGAAATGAAGCTGCCGGCGAAGCGTATCCCGGCAGAGGAATCTGCCGCGAAGAAATCCGGCGGAACGAACCCGGGCAAGGCGACGGCCAAGGAGGCCTTGACCGGATTGCCCCAGGTCCCGGTGATCAAAGGCTCCCCTGCCGACCCCTTGAAGAAGGGGCTCCCTCAGTGGAAGAGCCAATTCCCGTGTCACGGCCCGGGCACGAGCGCGTCCGCCTCCTCGTCGTCCACACCGCAGGCCCAGGTGGGTCAACTGCCTGGGCCTGCCAACAGCCCGTCTGCCCAGCTCGTCGCGTCGACCGAAATCTCCATGAAGAACAGGGCCGGGCTCATCGGTGAAATCATCGAGCTGCGAGCTTCGCTGAGGAGAAAGCAGGGCAACGCGGCTGTTCCATACATGCCCGTCACCTTCACGATCAACGGCGCCTTCGTTGCCACGATCAACACCGGCAAGGATGGCGTCGCCCGCCAGGCCTATCACATGCCGGAGTTGTTCGGAGCCCGTACCATCGAGGCGAGCTTCGGCGGAACGGTCGTATGTGCGCCTTCCGAAGGCGCGGCCAACCTGGCGACCGTCCAGGCGCCCGCGCAGTTGTCCGTCCTCCTCCCCGCCGTCCAGAAAGTCGTGGAGACCAAGCGGGTCGGTTCTCAGACAGTCGAAGTTCAGCTTTCGCGCACGACGGACGGGCAAGGCCTCGCGGGCCAGACCATCGAATGGGTCTACGTGGCCAGCTTCATGAAGGCCCTCCAACATGCGCCGTACCAGGCGTGGAGTTCATCGTCACCCATTCCCGAGAGGGACATCTTTGCCAAAGCGGAGCAGGTGACCGATGGCGACGGCCGAGCACGGAGAGCGGATCGCATGGCGGACCTGTTCCGGGACATGGGGATCCGGGGCGATTGTGTCCACGTGTATGCGTTCTTCAACGGAAATGCGATGTATTCCCATGCCTCTGCCGGAGTCGTTCCCATCTGCGAGGTCGAGTAGACGTCGCCCCTAGAAGGAATTGCCATGACTCTTCGTGTTGCGCTGGTCTGCGTTCTGGTCGCCCTGCTAGGCGCTACCAAGCCGGAGGTGCCGAATCTCGGAAAGGGGCAACCGCTGCCGGAGGCCAAGGTTCCCCGGCCCAACACCGAGAGGCGTAGCCACGACAACGACCGGCGGCCGAAAACGCAGCCGCGCTCCAGCAATCCCCAGAAGCGTGTCCGAAAGCCGCATATCGAGCAGATCGTGCCCTTCTCGAGCTGCTCTCCCGGCGGCGCCCTCGCCTTCGTCGGAAAGAGCTTCGGGCCGAACCCCGGCCAGGTGCACCTGATGGGGAAGTTCCTGTTCGGAAAACTGGGGCTCGACATCCTCGAATGGACGGATTCCGGGACGGTTGGCGTGCGCGTTCCCGACATCGGTGGCGTCCAGGACCAGCAGGTGAAGATCCGGCTCACCGCAGCTGGCGGCGAGACCAGCAATCTCGTGCCTTGCGGCTTCACGGCCAAGCGCGAGCGCAAATGGCTGCCGTTCGATTCCACCCACATGCGCCTTTCGCAGTGCAATGTCGGCCAGAGCTACAGCCAGGGGAACGCATTCAACGATCCCGACAAGACCTACGGTCAAGAGTCCGGCTCGCTGTTGATCTGCTACCACAAGAGCGATGGCGACAACTGGGGCGCGGACAAGTACGAGACGAAGACCCTCAAGAACGGCTGGCGTTTCGTGGAGTGGAAGTTCACCAACGCCTCCGGACAGGGCGGACAGGTGCTGATGCGCACCGGCTTCGTCCCGGACGCGAGCCAGCTCAACCTGCGTGTGAACTGGAACATCGATGGGGGCGGCATCGCCCACTACAGCTTCAAGCTGGGAATCGAAGGGCCGCGAGGCCTGCCGTTCCAATAGAGACCGGGATCAGCGCCGGAGTGCGCCCCCCAGCTCATCGCGGGCGTTCTCCTCCAACTCCTTCGGGTCTACCGCATCCGGCGGCGCACTCGGCCGCTGCAACCGGTCCCGGGTGTCCGGGCCGCCGTAGGCTCGGGGATCCGTAGAATCGGGTCGCTTCACGGCATCGGGCCGAATCTCAGGCTTCTTTCCGCTGGGGACGCCAGGCTGGATCAGGTCCCTGCCGGGGGTGGTCTGCTCGGGGCGCAAGCATTCGGGGCAATCCTCGAGGCCCCGACGCATCTGCTCGACGGCATTCGGTGTGAGCGCTCCGCCTTTGCCAAGGCCCTCGCATTTTCCACCTCCGCCGATGATCCACGGTCCCTGCCCCGCTCCGAGCACCCAGCGGCGCTCGTCATTCAGCTTGTAGTCCTCGAGCCGGTTGGCGAGCTTGCCGACGATCGTCGAGAACGACACCACGCCCTTGGGAAGGCCGGTGATCTCGAAGCCGCACTCGAAATAGCCTTCCTTCGATGCGCCCTGTTGGAAGAGCGCCCGATCCCGCACCGTGCCCTTTCCGGCCAGCTGCCCCGGAGCGTCCGCCCAGTTCGGCAGCCCTGTCTGAGGCGGAGTGGCTCCCAGGAAGGCGCGAATCTTCACGTCGTTCGCGCCGAAGAGCGCTGCGCAGGACTGGCCTGCGTGCAGATCCTGGTTCGCCTGGCCGAGGAAGCCCGTAAGGATCTTCTGACCCATCCCGCCCACATCCGACTTCACGCATTGGGCCTTCGGCAGCCGCAGCTTCCCTTCGACCTTCCCGCCCCGCGCCTGGCCATCGAAGCGCACGGTCACCGATGTATGCGTCCCTCCGTTGCCAAACGGCTGGGTTCGGACGTCGAAGCTCATTCCGGCTTCGTTCTGGAGGGCCCCGAGGCTCTTTCCGATACCCGGAATGGGTATCGCGAGCGCCTGGTTCTTCAGCTGGTTCACGGCCGCCACGGCCGGTAGCAACTCGTTCTGGATCCGGGTCTTGATCTCGGCGTTCGCGGCCGCGACGCCCTTCTCGAGTGCCGCCGTGATGAGTTCTACCATCTTGGTTACCGCGAGATCGTAGGCCTCGTTGGAGCCCAGCACCGCGGCAACCCCCATGGTGGCCGGACCGCCAGCGACCAATCCGGCTGGTGTGAAGCCGACGGTGGTGCCAACAGAAAGTGCGAACCCAGCCATGTCCCCCGCCAGGCCCGTGACAGTGACCTTGGGCTTGCCGTTGGCCAGCACCACCGAGACGTTCTCGGCCAGGACCTCGGGCCAGATCGCGATGTCCGCCTGGGCGTCGAGCTTGAACCGTGCTTCGATCTCGATCGAACCGTCGAAATCGGGCCATTCCGTGGGGGGGGACGGGGGCAGCATGACTTCGTCGGTGATCGCCGATGCCGTAGCCTTGAAAGTCAAAACGGCCTCGGTGTGCAGAACGACCCGGACCTTGTTCTCGGTCGAGGAGAGGACCGTGATCGTGGGCTGATCCTTCTGGGTGAACTTGAAACCCGCCGTCGAGTTGGTCTTGTAGGCGTAGTCGATGTAGCTCCAGCTCACGTCTCCCTTGTGGTCGCCGTACTGGTTCGCCTTCGCCTTGGCCTCCGCGTGGATGGCCGTCTGGATCGCGTCGTAGGGGATCGTCGCGTCGTGGTTGAAGATCGTCTGGGACGGGTCTTCCAGGTTGGCCAACGAGCCGGTCGGCGCATGCAACGTGACGAGGATCTTGGGACCCGTCGCCGCGAGCGCGGCCCCCGGAAGCAGGAGCACGAGAAGCGGGAGAAGAGCCAAGGAACCGAATCGGGATTCTCGGATGTGATCGAACATGTCTGGAACCTCATTGACGATGAAGAGGGGGACGTTTCTTCCGTTCTGCAGCTCAGTAACAGCTTCCACCAGGCGGGCAGTAGCTCGACGA
>JAFDCZ010000130.1 GCA_019312665.1 Deltaproteobacteria bacterium
CCAGGCCTGGCTTCTGGTGAGCGCATCGCGACCCTGGCCCTCGTGGAGCCGGGGGGATGCTGGGATCCCCTTGCGATCGAGCTCGAGGCGATCCCCGACGGCGATGGCTTCCGGCTCACGGGAACGAAGGAGTTGGTTCTGGCCGGGGATGTGGCCGAGCTGTTCATCGTCGCGGCTCGGCTTCCGGGGACCCGAGGGGGGGAGGGCCTGACACTCTGCCTCGTCGACGCCACGAATGGAGGTTTGAAGCGCACGCTCGAGGAGCCTCTCGATGTGACGCGACGCATGGCTCGAATCGAGTTCGATGCGGTCAGCGCCAAAGCGCTCGGCAATCCCGGGCAGGCGGCAGCCCCTCTCGCCAAGGTTCTCGCCCAGGGAGCGATCGCACAAACTGCCGAGATGGTCGGTGGTGCTGCTCGATGCCTCGACCTCGCGGTCGAGTACGCAAAGGTGCGTGTGCAGTTCGGTCGGCCGATCGGAAGTTTTCAGGCCGTGAAGCATAAGGCGGCCGAGGTGTTGTTGGATCTCGAGATGGCTCGCTCCGCCGCGTACTGGGCCTGGTGGGTCGCAGACGAGGATGGCGACGAGCTCTTCCTGGCGGCCTCCCTGGCCAAGGCGACTTGCGCCGATGCGTTCCATCATGCCGCCCGGGAAAACATCCAGATCCATGGCGGCATCGGCTTCACCTGGGAGAATGATGCCCACCTCTACTACAAGCGCGCCACGGCCAGCGACGTCCTGCTCGGCGACGCCGGCGAACACCGGCTGAAGCTGGCGGATCTTCTCGTGGCCTAGCGAAGCTTCCAGTTGCTTCCGAAAAGGCTAGCTGGTCAGGCGATCCGTCACGTAGTCGGAGAGGGCGCGTCGCGTCTCTTCGGGGAGGGCCTCGTCGAAGACCAGGCCCGTACGGTCGCCGGCCTGGTAACTTGCTACGGCCGGGACGTGGATCAACCCCTGACTCGCCAAGGGGAAGCAGAGTTCGATGGGTTGGTCGTCCTCCAGAACCACCGAACTCTGGAGCAGGCATCCCTTTTCAGAGATCGAACGAATCGCGCCGGTCCACGTCTTGTGGCCCCGCGTGGCTCGGGCCGGGAGGGCGTCGTCGACGCGGGGCACGCTGCGCGGCTGCGCCTCGAAGGTTGCCTGGAGCAACGGGTAGAGCGCGGCGAGGCGCGCCCGCCTCCTCACGACGCCGATTGCAAGATCATCCAACTTGCTCGCTCGAAGCGCTGCGTCTCCTTGCGCTCCCGCCAGCAGGATCACAGGCAGTCGGGTCGAAGGATGGGTCGTCTCGGCGATCCGTCGTTCGTCGATGATGAGAAGCTGCGGCGCCAGGGGCCCTTGGTCTCCAGCCTGGTGGCTGGCGGTGCGCTGTGAAATCAGGTTGTAGCCGAGACGCATGAGCGCCGTCTGCACGCCCGGCGCGAACGCCCGATCGGGTGCATCCACCACGATGGTCACCCGCTGTCGTTCCGGGGTCGGAGCCGGCGTGTGGATTCGAGGCCGCATTCCCATGGATTGCCTATCGGACGCCGCCGACAGAGGTTGAGCGGGGCTGAATCCTCAAGGTCGTCAGGTAGCCCGGGTGGTCGCTGAGCCGTGTGGTGCTCGGATCTCCGAAGAGCATGTCTCCGATCTCGCCAAGCGTCGGCGCACGCAACAGCATGACGTCGGCCTTGGGCTCGACACCCTTCCGGTGATCTCCGGCGTGTCGATGGTGGCGGCGGATCGGCCGCTCGCGACGGCTCCGCGCCCCGAAGACGTCGAGCGCTCGGAGACTTGCAGGACGCTTGGCGTCAGCTGATAGGCGTCTGCAGGGAAGGGGCCTTCCGCGTCCGAACTAACGCCCCTTGAACACCGGCGGGCGCTTCTCGAGGAAAGCCCGCGGGCCTTCGGCGGCGTCTTCCGAGTTCATCGCCTGCATGCCGTACTTCTGCTCGATGACGAAGGCCTCTGCCTCCGGGAGGGTCTCGGTCTCGCGCAGGGTCGCGACGATCGCCTTCACCGCGAGTGGCCCGTTGGCAGCGATGCGGGCCGCGATCTCTCGGGCCTTGGTGAGCGCCTGGCCGTTTGGCACCACGTGGTTGATCAAGCCCAGCTCGTAGGCCCGCTTCGCAGGCAGGTCCTCGCCGGCGATCAACATTTCCGCAGCGATCGCATACGGGATCTGGCGGCGGAGGCGCACCACGGAGCCGGCCATCGGGAAGAGGCCTCGCTGCACTTCCGTCACGCCGAACATCGCGTCCTCACCCGCGACGCGAATGTCCGTGCCCTGCAGGATCTCCGTCCCGCCGGCCCGCGCGAAGCCTTCCGCCGCCAGGATGATCGGCTTCTTGGGCCGGTAGGTCTTGAGCCAGGCGCCGTAGATGACGTCGCCTTCCTTCATGACCCGCTCCATCCATTCGCTGTTGGGCTTGCCCGCGCGCAGGATTCCAATCTCGCCGAGATCCATTCCGGCGCAGAACGTATTGCCCGTTCCCGTCAGGATCGCGACGCGCAGGTCGTCGTCCCGATCGAGCTGCACCCATGCGTCGTACAAGCGACACATCACCTCGCAGTTGACGGCATTCCTCTTCTCGGGGCGATTCAGTGTGACGGTGAGGACGTGTTCGTCCTTCTCGACGAGAACGGCGGGCATGCAGGGCTCCTTCAGCTGCGCGCGAGTTGGTCGAAGGGTGTGTCGCGATCGCCTGTGGCTTCACGAGGAAGGCCCAGCACGCGTTCGGCACAGACATTCTTCTGGACTTCGCTGGTGCCACCGGCGATATGGAAGGCAGGTGCGAAGAGATATTCGTTCTGCCAGTAGCCCTGCCGCAGCAATGCCTTCGGCCCCAGGGCACGCATCGCGAGGGCATTCGCCTGCGTCATCATGCGGGCGAGGGCGAGCTTCATCACCGAGGATTCGGCGGTCGGGATCACACCGCGCCCGAGTTTCGAGACGACACGCGCATTCAACAGCTCGAGGCAGCGGAGCTGAGAGTAGACCTCCGCCAGCTCCGCTCGCATTGTTTCGCCAGGCTTGCCATCACTCTCGCGAACGACCAGGGCCAGAAGCTCATCGAAGCGCAACAGGTTCGAGAGCCCTCCCATCGCCATGCGCTCGTTCATCAAGGTGGTCTGCGTGACCCCCCAACCACCATTCAAGGGGCCGAGACGCGCGCGATCAGGCACGCGGACTTCGTTCAGGAAGACCTCGTTGAAATGGGAATCGCCGGTCATCTCGATCAGCGGGCGCACTTCGATGCCCGGTGAATTCATGTCGAGCAGGAAGTACGTGATCCCCTTGTGCTTCGGCACGCTGGGATCCGTGCGCGCGATCAAGATGCCGAAGTGGTTGTGCTGCGCGCCGGAGCACCAGGTCTTCTGGCCGCTGACGATCCAATCGTCGCCGTCCCGGACTGCCTTGGTTGCCAGGCCGGCGAGATCCGAGCCGGCGCCGGGCTCGCTGAAGAGCTGGCACCAGGTCTCGTCGGCCTTGAGCAGCGGCCCGAGATAGCGCTCCTGCTGTTCCGGCGTCCCGTGAGCGATCAGGGTCGGGCCGACCATTCCGATGCCGACGGCGAGCATGGAGTGGCCAACGCCCCGCTTGTTCAGCTCCCCGTTCCAGATGATCTGCTCGATCGGGCCCTTGCCAGAGCCGCCGTAGACCTCGGGCCAGGTGATGGCGCCCCAGCCGTGGGCGGCCAGGGTCTTCTGCCAGGCCTTGTGCTGCTGGAAGACCAGCTCCTGGTCGTCGCCGGAGGTGTAGCTGCCGAACTCCTCGGGGGCGTGCTCGTCGAGGAAGGCCGTGGCTTCAGCCCTGAAGGCCGCCTCGGAGGCAGAATCGTTGAAATCCAAGGGGTGACACCTCGCCGCGGAAAGGCCAAAATTAGAACACGTTTCATTCTCTCTCAAGGCGCCCCGGTCCAGGGGCGGCGACCATGGAGCGAGCCGCGCGATGTATGTCGATTTGACTGATGAGCAGAAGAGTCTGCAGGGTGAGCTGCGGGGCTATTTCGAAAAGCTCGTGACCCCCGAGGTCATGGAGGAGATCCGCGGTTCCGAGGGCGGTGGCCCCGAGTTCCGGCGGGTGATGCAGCAGATGGGAAAGGATGGCTGGCTGGGAATCGGCTGGCCGGAAGCCTACGGGGGGCAGGATCGCTCGGCGATCGAGCAGTACATCTTCGCCGAGGAGATCCAACGCACCGGTTTCCCCCTGCCGTTTCTCACGCTCAGCACGGTCGGTCCGACGTTGATGAAGTTCGGGTCCGAGCCGCTGAAAGAGCGGTTTCTTCCGAAGATCCTGGCCGGAGAGTTGCTCTTCGCGGTGGGCTACTCCGAGCCCGATGCGGGCACCGACCTGGCTGCCCTGAAGACCCGCGCCGTTCGAGAAGGCAACGAGTACGTCATCAATGGCCAGAAGGTGTTCACGAGTCTGGCGGATCATTCGGACTACGTGTGGCTGGCGGTTCGCACCGATCCCGATGCGCCCAAGCATCGGGGCATTTCGATGTTGGTCGTTCCGCTCGACGCACCGGGTGTGAAGATCACGCCGATCTGGACGGTATGCGGCGTGCGGACGAACGTCACCTATTACGAAGATGTTCGCGTCCCAGTCGAAAACCTGGTGGGCATCGAGAACCAGGGCTGGTCGCTGATCACGAGTCAGCTGAACCATGAGCGCGTCTCCCTCTTCAACTACGGCCCGATGGCGGTGACGTACAGCGAGGTCGTTCACTGGGCGAAGCAGGCCGAGCACCCGGACGGCGGCAAGGTGGCCGACAAGCCGTGGGTGCAGCTCCGCCTGGCAGAGTTCAAGGCGAATCTCGAAGTGTTGAAGCTGCTCAACTGGAAGCAGGCCTGGGACATCACCCAGGGCGGGTTGCATCCTTCGATGGCGTCCACCGTGAAGGTCTTCGCCAGCGAGTTCAACGTTTCGGGCTACCACCTGCTGATGGAGGTGCTCGGCGAGGAGGGCACGATCAAAGACGGCTCACCCGGAGTGCTCCTGCGGGGCAAGGTGGAGCGCGCCTACCGATCGGCGCTGATTCTCACCTTTGGTGGCGGCACCAACGAAATCCAGCGCGACATCATCGCGATGGCGGGGCTCGGCATGCCCCACTACAAGGAGTAAGCGAATGGATTTTTCCCATTCGGAAGATCAGGAATCCCTCCGCGGGCTCGCTCGTGAAATCCTCACCGACCAGTTGAGCCAGGATCGCCTCCGGGCGGTGGCGAGGAGCGAGGATCGCATCGATCGGGAGCTCTGGACCGAGCTGGCCAAAGCCAACCTGCTTGGCCTGGCTGTGCCCGAAGAGCACGGCGGATCCGGTCTTGGCCTCCCCGAACTGGCGCTCCTGCAGGAAGAGATCGGGCGGAGTGTCGCGCCGGTTCCTGTCTATGCGACGCTGGTGTTGGGCGCGTTGGCCATCGACGCGTTTGGGCGGGGGATGGTGTGACCGCCCGCCACGACGGCACAGGCTGGCGCCTCGAGGGTCGCTGCTCGCTCGTACCCGCCGCCCACGTGGCCCAGCGCGTTCTTGTGCCGGCAGCCACCGAGGACGGAGAGCTCTCGGTCTTCCTGGTCGATCCGAGAAGCGAAGGCGCCGAGCTCGAACGCGTGGAGACGACCGACGAGCAGCTTCGTCCCAACCTGCATCTGAAGAGTGTCCGCGTGCCCGACGCCGAACTCCTGGGTGAGGCGGGAAGCGGCGCGGCCATCGTGGAGTGGATTCGGCAGAGGGCAACGCTTTCCCTCTGTGCCCTCCAACTCGGCGTAGCCGAGCGTGCTCTCGAGATGACCGCCACCTACACCACGGAGCGAAAGCAGTTCAATCGGCCGATCGGCAGCTTCCAGGCCGTGCACCAACGCGCGGCCGATGCCTACGTCCAGGTGCAAGCGATGAAAGTCACCTTGTGGCGGGCGATCCACCTGTGCGATGAAAGTCACCTTGTGGCGGGCGATCCACCTGTTGGCCCAGGGCGAAGACGCCAGTGAGATCCTGCCGATCGCCAAATATTGGGCGAGCGTGGGCGGAGCCTCGGTCACCTACGCAGCGCAGCATCTGCACGGTGGCATCGGCGTGGATCTGGACTACCCGCTGCATCGCTACTACCTGTGGGCGCGACAGATCGGGCTGCATCTAGGAACGGGCACGGCGCAGCTCGCACGTCTCGGCGAGCAGATCGCGGCGGGGTAGGGTCCCCGCTCAGTCTCGACCGTACCGCTCGAAGTAGTCGGCCATCGTGATGCGAAGGGTCTCGCGCAGGTTCGTCTTGGCGCGCCATCCCAGAAGGGATTCGGCCTTCGAGATGTCCGGCACGCGTCGATCGCAATCCTCGTAACCCTCGCCGTAGAACTTGTTGCCCGTGATGTCCTCGATGGGATGGGACAGGAACGATTCCTTGCCGGTGATCTCGGCTGCGAGCTCGCGCATCAGATGGGCCAGGCCCTTCATCGTCACCTCGCCGCCGCGGTTGCCGATGTTGAATACCTGATCCCGGGAGTTCTTCGGCCCCTCCAGCATCTTCTGGAGCGCGTCGATGGCATCGTCGATGTAGGTGATGGTGCGGTAGGCATCGCCACCGTCGACGAGCTGCATCGGCTTGCCGTCGAGGAGAGCGGTCATGAAGCAGGCCAGCACCCGGGGCACGCCCTCGCCGTCGCGTCCCGGAATGAAGTCCATGCGGGGACCGAACCAGTTGTAGGGACGGATGATCGTGAAGGGAAGGCCGTTCTCAGAGTTATGGGCGAAGATGTAGCGCTCGAAGAGCTGCTTCGCGGTGGCATAACTCCAGCGGTGGTTCTTGCTGGGGCCCATGATGAGGGGGGTCTCGTCTTCGCGCTGCTCGTAGAGATCCGGGTCGTCGTAGTCATCGGTGGGCACGTAGCTCGAGAGCGTTCGCCCGTAGACCTCGCAGGTGGAGGTGTGCATCAGCCAGCTCTTGTGCTTCGCGCACAGGTCGATCAATGCGTAGGCGTCGATGAAGTTCGAGTGGATGGTCTTCACCGGGCTCGACACGTATTGGGCCGGCGTGCAGATGGCGGCCAGGGAGATCACGGCTTCGGCGTCGGCGATGTACGGCTCGATCTCCTCGAAGGTCGTGTCCGCGTTGATGTATCGCTGGTGGAAGCTGAGGTTAGGGTTCTCCCTGTGCTGGGCGATCTTGTCGAACGAAATGTCCCAACCCTCGATGTGGTACTCGCCGGAGGCGAGAAGCCGATCGATCAGGTGGCTCCCGACGAACCCGCCGCAGCCGAGAATGATCAGTTTCTTCATCGTGATTTCCTTCGCGAAGACGCAGGCTGCGTCGGGACGTGAGTGGCCCGTCTGGAGCGATGCGTGTCATTGGAATCCCAGATTTCGGGAGTGCCGCCGGAGCCCCTTCCCTGGGGGGCGCCGAGTCTGGACATTCTGCCTCGGTGAGTCCCGCGCCGTCCTCCCTGACGCCCAGTACACTTGCAGCGGAGGAAGAGTGACACGAGAGTTGCCGGTCGGTTGCCACCGCGTGTGGCCCGCGGCGAGTCAATCCCCATTCGCCCTCAATGTCGGACTCCGGGACTCCGTTGAATCCAAAGGTGGCATCGATGAGCAACAAGGTCTCCAGGGTCGTTTGGGTCGTCTTTGGAAACGTGGCGATCGTCATCGCGTTGCTCGTGTTCGTCGAAGGCCTTTCCAGCTACGCGCTCTTGATCAGGGAGTCCGCACGAAATCCGCTTCAGGAGATGCGCCATCACACCCGCTATGACGCGAACCTTGGCTGGGTGAGCCTGCCGAACCTCGATATCGAAGACATGTACGGCTCCGGTTCGCGCCTTCGGACCAACACACGGGGCTTTCGAAACGCCGAGGATTTCGAGCCCGCACGCAGCCCGGGCCGGCGTCGAATCATCTGCTCCGGCGATTCAGTCACCTTCGGGCAAGGCGTGAGTGACGATCAGACGTTCTGCAACCTGTTCGGCACCCTCGATCCGACCATTGAGCCCATCAACATGGGCCAGGTCGGTTACGGCGTGGATCAGGCCTACCTCTGGTATCGGCAAGAGGCGGACGATCTCGATGTCGACCTCCACATTCTCGCCTTCATCACGCATGACATCCTGCGGATGAAATACAAGGAATACATGAACCGCGGTCGCCCCGTCCTGGTCGTGCGCGATGGCAAGCTCGAGCTCACCAACGTGCCCGTCCCCGAGAAGAGTCAGGTCCTGTCGGGGCTTTCGGTCCTGACCTCCAGGATCAAGATGCTCAGGACGGCGGAGGTCGCCGCCAAGATTCGCAAGCGGCTCCCGTTGGAGCGCCGGCAGGTCCCGGGCACATGGACCGCCCGAAGCGACGACGAGGTGAAGATCGTGTTGAGCGCCCTGCTCCAGGAGCTGGTGCGGTTCAACGAAGAGCGCACTCGGAGCACCGCGCTCGTGTATCTGCCCTCCATGAAGGAGCTACGCGATCCGGGAGACGAGGACCTGGCGACGTGGCTGCCCTTCGCGAAGGCCCAGGCGAAAGCGCTGGACGTACCCTTTCTGGATCTGTTCGAGGAGCTCCGGGACCTGCCGGCCCACGAGGCGAGTGAGCTGTTTCTCGATGGCTACCACTTGAGCAATGCAGGAAACGCACTGGTTGCCGCAAGGCTGCTCGAAGAACTCCGCGCCGATTCGCGCTCGGGTCCAAGCCTCTCCCGGGGGGATACCTGAGGGGAGGTGCCGCCCGGGCAGGCTCACAGAGCAGGGGGCGGGCTCGAGCCGTCGGGGGTAGCCGTCAATGGCCTCAAGAGATCGCTCCGTTGGGACGCAATAGCGCCCGGAGAGCCAAGTGTGGAAAGGTGACCTGAAGCGCATCCATTTCTGGTCCATCGCGGCCGGACTGCTGCTGATCGCGGGCCTGCTCCGTTTTCATGCGCTCGACGCCGACCCCTCAGACGCGGTGGGTCGGGTCTTCTTGAGCGATGAAGGCTGGTGGGCTCACAACGCACGAAACCACTATCTATTCGGCTCCTGGCAGATGGACGATTGGAACCAGGGCTTCCTTCTGGCTCCTCTGCACTCGCTGATGCTTCGCGTCAGCTTCGAGATCTTTGGCCACGGGCTGCTCCAGGCCCGCCTGGTTTCGGCAGCATTCGGGCTTCTTGCCGTCGCGTTGATGGGAATCCTCCTGCGAGGTTGCGCTGGGCGGCGGGTCGCGCTCTGGGGAATGGGGATGCTGGCAATCAATCCCTTCGCCATCGCCTACAGCCGGGTCGCCCTGATCGAGATCGTTCCACTCGCGCTGATGCTGCTGGCCGCCGTGCTGGCGGCTCCCGGAGTGCGACTCCGTACGCTGCGCGATGCGGGCGCCGGTGCGGCCGCCGTGGGAGCGGCTCTCTGCAAGCTCAACGCAGCGGCATTCCTGCTGATCCTGGCGGTGGGCGTCGCGGGCTGGTGCCTTCTCCGGGACGATCGCGGGCCGTCCAAAGTGTTCGCGATCCTCGTGCGTCGCATGGCGAGCATGGCCACAGGAGCCGGCCTGGTCACGCTGGTCTGGTTTCTCGCGCTCGTCCAGCCGAATCTCGAAGGGTGGCTCGCCGAAGTCACATTGCAATCGGCAGCCAATGTCGTGCCGGGCGGGGCCTATTTGCTCACCCGGGGTTTCGCCTTCGGCCTCGACTGGAAGCCCGGCGGTGGCGTCGCGACGGGGATGTTCCTCCGCCTGAGCCTCCTCCCGGTGCTCCCATCCCTGGTCTGGGCGCTCTATGTTGCCATTCGGGCATTGCGGCAGGGTCCGATCGCAGTGATCCGTTCCTGGACCTTCGCAGAGTTCCTGGCGGCGACGTGGGTGGTCGTAGAGCTTGGATTGCTGTGGCTGACTACAGCTCCGAGCCGACGCCACCTGTGGTTGACGGTTCCCTGTACGATCCTGGCGGCCCATGCGCTTGGACATGCGCCGGAGGCCGGGCGCAGGGTCTTGGAGTTCGTTGCGGGTCGGTCGGAGCGCTGGCGCGCGGCGGGCCTGGGCATCGCCATCGCGGCGGTCCTGGCCATCTACCTTCGGGCGCCGCTGGCTTCCGGCCTTGCCCCGCTCGCGCAGGAGATCGAACTGGGCTCCGAAGTGGGGCTGACGTTGGGCACTCTATGCGCAGGGGTGGTCATCGGGCTGTGCATCCTCGGAGCTCTCCTCGGGCCGGCGGCGGCCCTGACGTTGCGCCGGACGCAGCTTCGCTGGGGGACGATCGCGCTCGGTCTCACCCTGGTCGCAGGATCGTTTGCCGGGTTGCGCTTGGCGAATGAGATCCCGAACCGATCCTACGAGTTCCGCCGGGTATCCAACGAGATTCGAGCGATCGTGGGCGAAGAGGCCGCAGTAGCCGGAGGCGCCGTCGACACGCTTCTCCTGGGTGCTCGGAACCGGACTCTGATCATCCGCGACTGGAAGCGTTCGGGATTCCGCGTCTACGGGCTGGAGCATCTCGACGAGGTCCGCCCCAGCTACTTCATCTTCGACCGTGCGGTCGATCGCAGCTCGGTCGAAGAAGCAACTCGCCGCGTATTCCGAGGCCTGCGAACTTCCGCCCCGTCTTCGAGCCAGATCGTGCGCGGTGCGAACCAGGCCACCGGCGCGGAAACTCGGCCCCTGGAGTTCACCGTGGTACGCCTTTCCCGAGCAGGCGATCCCAAGCAGATCGGATCTGCGAGTGGGCAGAAACACCTCGACATTCTGGAAGCCCCGGCCGTGGGCCCAGACGCGCACACCCGAGCGGAGAATGCACATGATCTCGAGGCTCGGTAGGCGCACCCAGCCGGGTTGGGCACCGAGCAATGCCAGATTCGTGGTGGCAATGATGCCGACCATCGCCAATCGCTGGATGCGCCATCTCATCGCAGCTTTCCGCAATCGGAACCCGTGCGCGTCGCTCATCGTGATTCTCTGTCTTGCTGCGTGCGGCTTTCCCGACGCGCGGGAGCACGCTTCACCAGCGCCAGCCCCGGAGCTGGTGCAGGGCGTGCTGTTCATGAGCGCCTACGGAGAAGCGTCCAACGGGGTCGGTGATGCACCCCGGATGCGGCATACAGCGACGTTCGTGCGCGGTCATCAATCGGCCACGTTGGAGGACAACGACATACGCGGCTTCCTCGATGGCGGCTTCGTGCACGGGTGGAATCAGGCTGGCCAAACACATATCCGACTGGGCCGGGGAGCCTGGACGGCCGACTTCGGTGAGAACGAGATCCTGCGCGGGCTTCAGCGCTGGGATGTGCTCGATCTCCCGCCGGGTGTTCTCGTGGAGAGCGCGGCGCTGCGCATGGCGGTCGAGAAGGGCCCGGCTCAGGGGCTGGACGTGTTGCTGTATTCCGTCTCCAGTGACTGGAAGCCCGGTAGTGGCGGCAGCTTGCGCAACAACACCAGCAAGCCCGCGCCGGGCGAGGTCTGGTGGCGAGATGTCGGGTTCGGCGAGAAATCATGGAGGCTGCCTGGAGCAGGCTTTGCCTCGGCGACCGACTCGCGGGCCGACACGGGGGCGATGCCGCTGGCGCGGGCGCGCTATGAGCCCGGCGAGCCCCATCTCCTGTTCGAATCCGCCCGATTGACCTCCTACGTGCAGCGCCGCACGCGGTCGCGCGAGCCGCTCCTGCTTCTGCTGAAGCTCTCGGATCCCCTGGAAGACACGACAGGGCTCGTGTTGTTCGTGTACTCCGCAGACTACGGCGAGAAGAAGGCTCCGGAGCGTCGCCCGCAGCTGCGCGTCTCATGGACGAGCCCGGCCGAGCTCGCGGGACGGCGAGAGGCCGTCATCGTCGAGCCGGGGCGCTCCGTCGTCTTTCCGCTGCTCGAAGCGCCCGGCGCGAGCCACTTCGCGGTGAGCTTCGAACGCGGCGAGGGCTCCGAGAGGCCTTGGATCGAAGTGCGCGGCGGCAGCGGTGGCATGGAAGAGAGCTGGCAAGCGTTCACCGGTGCCTTCCGGACGGATTGGGATTGGCTCGAGGTGCGGGTCCTGGCGGCTCGCAACCCGGTGGCCTTCGGCACTGCGTTCGAGACCGAGATTCGGGACACGTGGATTCGCACGAAGGCTCCAGAAGAGCAGCGGGTGCCCTTCCGGTTCGTGGCACCCAGCGGAACGCTGCATCGTGTGGATGCGACCTACCTGGGCGATTTCCGGTGGGCCGTGGCGTTCGAGCCACCCGAGCTCGGCCGCTGGCGCTACTCGTGGAGCCACGATTTCGTACCGGTTGCGCACCGGGGTCCCGATGCCGTGTTCGACGTCGTCGCGTTCGATCTCGAGCCCGTCTTGCTCGCTCTCCAGGCGCTGCGCGCCGAGATCGAGAGCTCCGCGCCGGCGACGGCCAAAGCGCGGGTTGCCCGCTTCGAGCGGAGCTTCCACCCACTCGAGCGCGCCGCGATCCGGCTGGTCGGCCCCGAGGGCTTCACTTCGGAACGCGGTCGCTCCGTGAGAGCGTTGGTCGGAGAGATCCGAAGCGCCCTCGGCAGCCGACCGCTTCCCGAAGAGCCATCCGAGTGGGCCAGGCCCTGGAGGCATTAGAATGTCCATTGCAGCGAGAGGTTCGCGTCGACCCAGCTCTCGCCCGTGAAACGCTGCCGGCTCACTTCAGCGAAAGCGGCCGCACGACGCCCCAACCTCAGACTCCCCGCCAGGCCGGCTGCGAAAGAACCAATCCGCAGGCTTCGCGCGGGCCCTTGGCTACTGGATGTAACCGAGTTGGCGAAGCGCTTCTTCTTGCTCCGGCGTGAGCTCCGCCTTGCCCGCGCCGCCGCGGGCGGGCTCGCGCAAGAGCGGGGGGAGCCTGCCCTCGAGAGTGCCGGCATCCGCCGGTCGCCCGGCTGCAAGGTCATGCTCTTCCGCGGGATCAGCTTCGAGGTCGAAGAGGCTCCGAGCGCCCTGGAGCTCGATCAGCTTGCGCGTCCCGATCATCACGGCGCGCGCCGGCTCGCCGACCAACGCGCCCTGGTAGTCCTGCTTGAACTCCCGACTATCGCCGAAGAACTCGGCCTGCACGGCGTGCCCAGCGGGCAGCGGAATCCTCAGATCCCGGCCCGTGCCGGGGGAGGCGACGCCCGCAATGCCGGCCACCGTGGCCGTCACGTCGAGCAGGCCGACCGCGCCCGTGGCCTGAGGAAGTGTGATGCCTCGCGGCGGCTGAACTAGCAAGGGGACCCGGATCTGCTCGTTATGCACGCCGGCCCCGTGGCCGGTCACGCCGTGCTCGGCAAATGCTTCACCGTGGTCGGAGGTGATGAAGAGCCAGCTCCGGTCGAGCGTGCCATCGGCTTCGAGGGCTACCAGCAACTCGCCGAGGCTGGCATCGAGGGCCAGGATCTCCTCGTCGTAGCGGGCAGCCAGCCACTCGAGCGTTTGCGCGTCGTCCTCGATCGCGGGCAGCGAGAGCCCGGTTCCGGTCAGCCCAGAACTGAAGGTGCCGCCCCAGGGCGAAGCGGGCACGTAGGGTTCGTGCGCCTCCATGTAGTTGGCGACCACGAAACGCGGGCGGCCTTCCGCTGCCTTCAAGGTGGCGAGCAGCGCCCGATTGATTGAAGGCGCCGTCGGGTAGGGAGCCAGGACCTCATCGAGGATCTGGGGGAGGAGCCGAGCGCGGATTCGTTCGCCCAACACCCGAGGCCGCACGGCGTAGGGAGGCTGGTCGTAGAGATCGAAGCCCCGCCCGAGCCCTTCCACCCAGAACAGGCCTGAGTTCGCGAACACTGCCGCGGTCGCGTAGCCAGCGGTGCGAAGCGCCTCTGCCAGGGTCTGCTCGACCACGATGGGCGCACCCGAGGTGGGGCCGCGCTTGAAGAAGGTGCCGTAGTGGGCACCGTGCTCCGAGGGCATGCGACCCGTGAACAGCGACGCGTGGGCCGGGCCCGTCCAGGATGCCGGCGTGAAGGCCAGGGGGTAGAGCACGGCGCGATCGCTTCGCTCGAGAAATGCGCGAAGCTGCGGCGTGGTGTCGCGCTCGTAGCCGTAGATCGAAAGATGATCCGCGCGCACGGTGTCGAGCACCAGCAGGATCACATCGGCGGGAGCCGCAGCCTCTCCCCCTGTACGAGGCGCCTCGCGCCAGGGCACCGCGATCTCGATCGGCTCGCTACCCCGATACGCCAAGAGGGCAATGCCCGATAGCCCAGCAAGCACGATCGCTACGAGAGGTGGGAGCCGCCGCCACCGGCCCGTTGTGAAGCAATACAGCGCGCCACCTGCCAAGGTCGCGGCGAAGAAGCCGCCCGCCACCACGGCTCCGAACTCGAGCCCGGCCCGCAACGCCAACCGCGGGCCGAAGACCCACGCTACGCACCAGGCGGCCCCTACGATGACGCCATCTCGAAATGCATTGGCCGGCAACCGCACGAACAATCGAACCCCGGCAGCCGTGATCAATCCGAACGCAAACACCCGGGCCCACGGCCAACCGAGCAGCGAACCATGGAGCGCAATTGGGAGCGCCATCGCCAACGAAGCCGGGATTCTCGCGAGGGTCGCGAACCCGGCCAACAGCAATGCGGCTCCGACGGCGAGGGCGGCACACAACAGCAGATAGCCCTCGGGAAGCCCGGCCCCGAGGTGATGTGAGTAGACCACCTCGAAGCCGAAAGCGCTGAGGACGACGGTGACCATTGCAACGGAATGGCCCAATAGGACTCGGCGACTCGCCATCAGCTACCGGAATCCGTACGGAGAGGCAGGCCGAGGCCGTGGCGAACGAAATCCGTCACCAGTCCGGGCGGGTCGACCTTGGGCCGCCCCGCGAGCCCGCGGCGGAGCCCAAACAAGAAGCTGCCGAGTAGCCAGGACAGGTCGGCGAGCCATAGCCCGGTCCGCCCGTGATGCTTCCGCAGATAGAGGCGACGAGATTCGAACCAGAAAGCCGGGCGTCTTCGAGTGAGATCATCGAGCCCTGTCGTCACCGCGCCGGTGTGGTGCACGATGCTCGTCGGCACCGTCCATACCTGGAACCCCGCAGCTTTCGCGCGCTGGCACAAATCGGTCTCCTCGAAGTAGAGGAAGAAGGCCTCGTCGAACAGTCCGACCTTCTCGAGCATCGTTCGACGCAGCGAGCAAGTCGAGCCGCTCACCCAGTCTACCTCCCGGGCCTCGCCGCCCGGTTCCAGCGGGATGCGCCACCGCTCCAGCAGGCGCGATGCAAGGCCAAGCCGAAGCCGACCCTCGAGATCGCCGAGCGGGCTGGGGAAACGAAATGCCGAGCAATGGAATTCGCCGGTGTCGTCGATCACAGCGCTACCGGCGATTCCCGCCTCGGGATGCGCTTCGAGGAAGGCCAGCATCGCCTTCAGGGCACCGCGCTCGGGCACGGCATCTGGGTTGATCAGGTGAATGACGTCCGGAGGCTCGGCATCGGCAAGAGCCGCGCGAATGGCCAGATTGTTCCCGCCGCCGAACCCCAGGTTCTCACGACTGCACAAGAGATGCACGGGGACCTCGCCAGGTAGGGCCGCGATTCCCTTTCGAAGTCTGGCCTCCGAGTCGTCGTCCGAGCCATTTTCGACGACGGTCACCGTGGCGTCGAGCCCCGCGAGTGCCCCTTCGAGGGCTTGCAAGAGGCCGAGGGTCAGATCGGCAGTGCGATAGTTGACCGTGACGCAGAGCAGCTTCATCGGAGCATGGCCTAACGGAGACCGCCACTTCGACGATTCGCCCCTCGGGTCTTGCCCTTGGCCAGCTCGAGGAGGGTGGGGGCGGAGGGCGGAGGAACCGAGGGGGGTTCGCTTCCGGCATCGGATTCCACCACTTTCTTTGGCTTTCGGGCCTGTCTCGGCAGAGTCACCGCCAGGCCGCTCACTGCACCCGCCATCAACAGGGGAATGTGATTGAAGAGGGCGTTTGGAATCGTGTCGAGAGCTTGGATTGCAAGAATCAGGGAGAGGGTGGCGAGGAGCGAAGCGTCATTTCGATTCGGACACCTGGGAATGGCCCTCCACGCCTGGAAGATGGGTACCAGGACGAGCACGAAATAGAGGCCGAGCCCCGCGGCGCCTTGCTCCCCGAGCCTCAGGATCCAGTAGCCGTCCGAAACCAGGGCTCGAGCGGAGTCGTCCGTGTAGCGCGATCGGCCGAAGCCGCCCCACCCGAACCAGATGCGATTGCGTGCACGGTCGAGCAGCGTGTCTTCGTAGTCGAAGCGTGTCTGAAGTGAATTGGCGCGCAACTCATTCACCGAGGCTGCGGAATCGATGAGTGTCTGGGTCGGGAAGACATCGATCGAGCGCAGCACCGGGTAGGTAAGAACGACCATCCCGATTCCAGCAGCAGCCAATCCCGCAATACGCGGGCGCGCAACGAGAAGAAGGGGCGCGGCGACCGCGCCATAGACGATCGAGGCGAGGCTTCTGCATAGCAACAGGACGACAGCGAGGTACACTGCCACGGATCCAGCTGGCATACGGAGTATCTTCAGCTTCGCACGGTAGGCGCCGATTGCCGCCATCATGGCCGCGCAGAGGAAGACGGACAAGGCCAGGCCGTGGGCCATGAAGACCATGGGCCGCCAGCCACCGAATCGTCTCGTCTGCTTGAACGAGTGCTGGCCGAAACCGTAGAGATATTGGTTGAGCTGCGGGCTCATCCGAGCTTCCCACAGCACGAGCACGGAGTACGCCAGCGCCGCTGCGATGAGGCCTTTCAGAAGCAGGCGAAGCGATTCAGGAGTCCTGAAGAGCGTACGGCCCAGGACGAAGGGCACGCCTAGCAGCAAGAGATCCCGGAAGATGATGCCGGCCGCGTCGTAGGGTCGGAGCCCCGGGAACCAATAGTGCGCGCCGCCGGTTGGATCGCGGTTCGTCAGCGCAGTTGCGAGGCTGAAGGGGATGGCCAACAGGAGCACTACTTCGAGACCCGCTCCTGCGCGGCCTCGGATCAGCTCACGGGTCTGGAAGACCAGGCAGCCCAGCAGGGCGCCGAGGCTCGAAAGTTCGAGCTTGCCCAGGGCCGGAAGGCCAGAAATGTCGAAGCCTCGGCGTTCGGGCAGGATCAGGACGCCACCGAGCAGAGCGAAGAGCGCTGCTTGCTGAGGGCGCATCGTGGCGAAGGCCACCAGGCAGAAAGGGACCCATAGCCCCAGCAGGAGATAGACCGTGGGGTAGCCGTGCATCGTGTCGTGCCGCCCTCCGGACTCCTGCCCAGGTCCCTTCGGCGGGACGGGGCCCAGAATGTAGCGGGCCGCATTCAGCTGTGGCCGAGGTTCCTCAGAAAACCCGTCACCGAGGTGCGCGCTGCCGGGTTCTTCCACAAGCGTCGAGTCTGGTGGCTTGCGAAGCGCAAGGTTGTCGCGGCCAGGTCGGGAAGGTCACGGATGCGAAAACGCGCAGCATCCCGATCGTAGCCTTGCCGATCCATTTCGTTTCCGGCGACCCGCTCGCAGATCCAGCGCTCCGTCTCGGAGATGGTCTTCCGGTCGCCTGCTCGGAACGAGGTGTTGGCTCCACCCGGGAGTTCCCCGCTCAGCTTGGTGTCGAGAAAGTCTGCGAGCCGCTGGCCCTCGCCTGACGGATCTCTGACCAGATCTTCGAAACGCACACGCAGCATCGGAACGTCCAGAGTCCGAGCATTCTGATCCGCCCGCCGGTTCGCCATCCGCCAATAGCGCGCGTACACCCAGGGGTGGTATTGGCCGGGTCTCCCATCCTCACCATCCACGAATTTGAAGGAACTCATGGTGTCGCGGGGATCGCGGAGGATGAACACGAAACGGATGCCTGGAAACAGGCCAGCGAGCATCTCCATCTGCATGAAATCTTGCGGCGCCTTGAAGCCCCAACGGGAACGGCCGTGGTGAAGGGCAAGGCGCACCAGCCATTCCTCCATCAGCTCGTGCCAGTGAACCGGGGTTTCGCGGAAGGTTTCCAACATGGCGGCGTTCATCTCGGAAACGTCGTCGAGGCTGCATTCGGGCCGGGCGAAATCACTCTCGAATTGGATCCGGGCTCGGAGCTGCCAGCCGAGGAAATCGATCAACTTCTCGAGTTGTTCGCGCCGAAGGGCTCCGTTGGCGCCCATTGCCCGGGCCTGGCGGTAGAGGTACAGGTCGTCGAAGACATACCAATCATCCAAGGCGGACATCACATGGGAGAGGAACGAGCTCCCGCTTCGCGGCAGGCCGATCACGACCACAGGCGGCGTCCGGTGATCCGGCGCGATGGGTCGGGTGGCAACGAGCGGGCTCGACATCGCGCGGAGCATAGGAAATCGGCGCTCTTCACCTTCGTGTTTCTGGGGCTCGCTTTATTCCTGCTCGGTGCGAAGCCAGCTGCCCCCAGGTGTGGCCCCGACATGGAGAGCTGGACCCGCGATCCGCTTCCCGCCGACCTGTCGCCTGTGGACCTGAGCTTCATGAACGAAAGCCCGGCCGGAAGCCACGGCTTCCTGCACGCTGACGGCGATCGTCTGGTCTTCGAGGATGGCACCCCCGCGCGCTTCTGGGGCCTGAACATCCAGGCGAGTGCCCTTTTTCGCACCAAGGATTCCGCCATCGTGCGGCATGCAAAGCGCATCGCTCAGCTCGGCTTCAACCTGGTTCGGCTGCACCATCACGATTCGACGGGCTTCGTGAAGCCCGCGCTGATCGATCACAAGCTTCCCCACTCCCAGGCCTTCAATCCTCGGGCGCAGGCCCGCTTCGATCTGTGGATCTCGGAGCTCAAGAAGAATGGCGTCTACGTCTGGCTCGATCTGCATACCGGCCGTGTCTTCAAGGAAGGGGACGAGATCCCGGGCTTCGAGGAGCTTCTCCGGGGAAAGAAGCCCGGCGAAGGCAAGGGCTTCCTGTACCTGAACACGCGCCTGCAGGAGCTGATGCGCAAGTTCAACGAGACCTTTCTCGGCCACGTGAATCCGCATACCGGCCTGGCGTACAAGGACGATCCGGTCGTGATCGGTGTCTTGATCACCAACGAGAACGACGTCACCCACCATTTCGGCCGAAACTTTCGCCTCAGCGGGAATCTTCATCACCGCGGCTTGTTCGCCGAGGCGCTGAAGGCCTTCTCGGCGAAATCAGGGGTTTCCGAAGCGAAGGTGTTGGCAGGTCGCACGCGCATCGGGACGAAGCTGTGGTTGAGCCAGATCGAGCACGATTTCAATGTGGGGATGCGCGCACATCTGGCCAAGCTGGGCTTCCGGGGCGTCGTCGCGACGACCAACCTGTGGGCGGGCGGGCGCCTTCATAG
>JAFDCZ010000267.1 GCA_019312665.1 Deltaproteobacteria bacterium
GAACTCGATCAGGCTACTCGGAAAGCTCATCCTGGCTCCCTCCTTCAGGAACCAGAATCTCCTTCCCGCGTGTCAGCCACGGTCACAGGCTGAGGCAGTCGGATAGGCAGATAACTCAATTCTAAACTCCGTCCCCGCTCATTGAGTTTTGGGCCAGTCTTTGGAGATGCGTTGTTTCCAGTTGGGGGGGCGTTTTTGCATGAAGGCGACTGGGCCTTCGAGGGCGTCGGGGCCGCCTAGCAGGACGTGATGCAGGGCGGTTTCCTGGCGCTCGACGTCTTCGGCGCTGAGTTCGAGGCTTTGCCAGAGGAGGCGTTTGCTGAAGGCGACGGAGAGCGGTGCGGCGTTCGTGGCGACGTCCAGGGCCATATCCTGAGCGGCGGCCAGCACTTCGGCGGAGGGGAGTACACGGGAGGCGATTCCGAGGCACTCGATCTCGTCGCCCCGGAAGGTCTTGCCGGTGAGCAGGATCTCGGCGGCACGGGCCATGCCGACGAGTCGCGGAAGGGTCCAATGGGCGTAGGCGTCGGGCATCACGCCGCGTCGGACCTGCACCACGCCGTATTTGGCCTCCTTCGCGAAGATGCGCACGTCGGCCTGGAGCGCGAGGGTGAGGCCGATGCCGATGGCGTGTCCATTCACGGCGGCGACGACGAGCTTGCGAATCCGGAAGGCCGGGAAGGCGACGCCCGCGGCACTGAACGCTTCATTGCCTTCCTGGCTCTCGAAGCTGCTTGCGGCTTCACTCATGTCGGCGCCAGCACAGAAAGCGCGGCCGGCGCCCGTGAGCACGACGGCGCGGATTTCGTCGTCCTCATCGCAGCGTCGGTAGGCGTGTTCGAGTTCCTCTCCCATCTTGCCCGTGAACGTGTTGAGGTGGTCTGGGCGGTTCAGTATCACGGTGGCTACGCCGTCCCGAAGCTGGAACTCGATGTCGCGGTACTCCATTGCGCGCCAGGGTAGGGGAGTTTGACAGGCCCGACCCCTCGGGGTATCCAGGCCCCGTCGAAGCGGCAAACCCGATCGTCGACGCATACGCAAGCAACGGACAGAAGGAAGAGACCTAACGTGATGAACCTGGCCGCCATTCATGAGGCGATCGCCGCAGAAATTCCCGACCGGGAATGCCTGGTGTTCGGGGATCGCCGTTTCACCTGGCACCAGGTGACGGATCGGACGCGGCGGTTGGCTGCGGTTCTGAAGGGGGCGGGCCTCGGCTTTCGGCAGGAGCGTGAGGGGTTGGAGAACTGGGAGAGCGGCCAGGATCACATCGCCCTCTACCTGTACAACGGAAACGAGTACCTGGAGGGGATGATCGGCGCGCTGAAGGCGCGCTGCGCACCCTTCAACGTCAACTACCGATACGTGGAGGAAGAACTCCTCTATCTGTTCGACAACGCAGACGCGAAAGCGGTGATCTTCCACGCCTGCTTTTCGCCGATTCTCGAGAAGCTTCGGGATCGGCTGCCCCAGGTGCGGCTGTGGCTACAGGTTGCGGATGATTCCGGAGAATCCCTGGAGGGCGCGCTGGACTACGAAGAGGCGCTTGCGGTCGCTGAGCCTGAGCCTCCGGTAGGCCTCACGCCGGACGATCTCTACATCCTCTACACCGGGGGCACGACCGGCATGCCCAAAGGGGTGCTTTGGCGCCAGGAGGAGATCATCAAAGCGGCATTGATGCCGCCCCGGGTCGAACCGACCCAGGCTGCACTGGTGGCGCGCGCGAAGCAGGGCAGCAGTGTCCGCTCGCTTCCTACGCCACCTTTCATGCACGGCGCCGCTCATTGGGCCGCGCTCACCATGTGGCATGTCGGCGCCTGCGTCGTCGTGCAATCGAAGCCGCGGACTCTCGATGCCGACGACATCTGGCGTACGGTCGAGCGGGAGAAGGTTACGGCGATGACGATCGTCGGCGACGCGTTTGCCCGGCCGCTGCTCGAAGGCCTGGCGAAGGGCGACTACGATGTGTCGAGCCTGCGGACGATCGGCTCGGGCGGCGCAATATTGACCGCCAGCACGAAGAACGAGCTGCTCGAGGCGCTTCCCCAGATCCGGATCCTCGATGTGCTGGGCTCGTCCGAAAGTGGCCACCAGGGGACGCAGATTTCACGCTCCGGAGCCAAGGCGACGACGGGCGATTTCGAACTCGAATCAGGGAACTTCGTTCTCAACGAAGAATTGACCGCGATCCTCCCGCCGGGCTCCGCGCAGACCGGATGGCTGGCGCGCAGCGGGCCGGTTCCGCTCGGCTACTACAAGGATGCGGAGAAGACCGGCCGAACGTTCCCCACGATTGATGGCGTTCGTTATTCGGTGCCGGGCGACCGTTGCCTGGCCAGCGCAGACGGCAGCCTGAAGCTGCTCGGCCGCGATTCCGTCACGATCAACTCGGGCGGAGAGAAGATCTTCGCCGAAGAGGTGGAGCAAGCGCTGAAGCATCACCCGGCGGTATTCGATGCTGTCGTGACGGGCATTCCGCACGAGCGGTTCGGGCAGCAGGTGGCCGCGATCGTTCAGCTGCGCGAGGGCCGATCCGCCGGAGAGGACGAGCTGCGTGCCGCCTGCGAGGCGCATCTGGCCCGCTACAAGCTCCCGAGGGTCATCGTCTTCATCGACCAGATCGTCCGCGCACCGAGCGGAAAGGCCGACTACCGCTGGGCGCGGGAGATCGCAGAGCAGTAGGACCCGCGGTCGGCCGCTTGCGTCAGCGTGGGTAGGCGGCCAGGAACTGTCGGATGCGCGCGGCGTTGGCGCCGAGGTCTCCACGACCATCGCGGCTCTTGGATCGGACATCGATGAGAGAGCCACCGTCTTCGGACGGGCGAACGCGGACCAAGATGTCATCTACGAATTGGAAGATCCCGGTGGTATCCCGCGCGAGCACGGTTCCGGTCGCGGCATCCACGGCGACCACTTCCCAGTCGAGCTTCTTGGCCGTGGCCTCGGCCAGTTCGAGCGCCCGCGCCGGTTCGGCAGCGGTCGCCTGTGCAGCGAGGTCCGGGTAGGCGGCTCGTACCTGGGCCTTGAAGTCCTCCGGGTAGGCCATGTCGCGGTCGCGGTCGGCGGGGTCGGAGGTGAAGGCCGGCGGGTCTTCGAGGTCGGTGGTGATGTCGTTGATCGGCGGCAAGTCGCCGCTCGGCCCGGCGGCGGCCAACAGGACGAGGACCATCAAGGCGCCGCAACCGATCCCCAGCCAGGCCAGATTGCGTCCGGAAACTCCGCTTCCGGCACGGGTCGTGCGGAGAGCGATCAATCCCAGCACCAGGGCGACCAGGCCCTCGAGGGCACCGAGCAGGAACAACCATTGGAAGCCGAACATCGGCGTGACCAGGCCGAGGTGGACCAATAGCGGGCCCATCAAGGCGTCGAACAGGGCCAGGGCGCCGAGCACCCCGGCGACGAGAGCGAGCTTGGAACGCTGCATGGGTCCTCCTGGTCCTCACGCGGCTCAGGGGTCCCCGCGGGAAGCGCATCCTAGCACGCCTTTCGAAGGTTGCGGGATCGCTCCGGGCGGCGATGATCTCCGCTTCCTGCCGGAGAGACGCCCTTGTCCGATCTCGTCCTGTCCGAGCGCCGCGGGCCCGTTGCCTGGCTCACGTTGAACCGCCCGGACGCCCTGAATGCCCTGAACGGCGATCTGCTGAACGCCCTCGGTGCCCGCCTCGGCGAGGTGGCCGGGGACCCGCGCGCTCGCGCGCTCGTCGTCACCGGAGCGGGTCGGGCCTTCGCGGCCGGCGCGGATATCGCTGAGATGCGCAAGATGACCCCAGCCGAGGGGCGCGGTTTCTCTCAGCTCGGCCACGCGGCATTCGGAGTGCTGGAGGCACTCGAGATCCCGACGATCGCAGCCGTGAATGGCTACGCCCTGGGCGGTGGCTGCGAGCTGGCTTGTGCCTGCGATTGGATCTACGCCACCGAGCGGGCCAAGCTCGGCCAGCCGGAGGTGAGCCTGGGCTTGATCCCGGGTTTCGGAGGGACCTCTCGCCTGGCGCGCAAGGTACCGCCGGGTTGGGTCCGCGAGCTGGTGCTCGGAGGCGAGCCGATCGGCGTGGATGTCGGGCTGCGGATCGGCCTCATCAACCGAAGCTTCGCGGACGTGGACGCGCTTCACGCGGCCGCTCAGAAAATGGGTGAGACGGTGGCGGCCAAGGGGCCGGTCGCCGTTGCCGTGGCCAAGCGGCTCCTCGTGGAAGGTGCCGATTCCGACGCCCGTGTGGCCCACGCGTTGGAGCAGGAAGCCTTCGGCGGCATTTTCGCCACGGAAGATTTCGCTGAGGGAACGGCTGCGTTCCTTGCCAAGCGCGATCCTGAGTTCGGGGGGCGTTAGGCGTGGCCAACTATCTCGTGACCGGGGCCGCAGGCATGATCGGCGCCCGCACGGCGGAGCTGCTGCTTGCCGAGGGACACCATGTGGTCGGCCTCGACAACATGAACGACGCCTACGATATTCGCATGAAGCAACACCGGCTGCGTTCCCTTCAGGCACAGCACACCTTCAGCTTCGTCGAAGCCAGCGTTGCCGATCCTGCGACGCTTCGCATGCCCGTCTTGCGC
>JAFDCZ010000131.1 GCA_019312665.1 Deltaproteobacteria bacterium
CGAGACGTCGGTGGAGGTCCCACCCATATCGAAGCCGATGGCGCGCGGAGAGTTCCCGGCCCGGGCGACCTCGCGGGCGCCGACCACACCGCCCGCTGGACCGCTCAACAACGCACCGGGCCCACGGAAATGCCGTGCATCGGTCAGCCCGCCCGAGGACTGCATGAAACGCAGGCGGGAGCCGGGGAGCGCCTCGGCCAGGCTGTCGACATGAGCCCGAAGGAGCGGAGTGAGGTAGGCATCGGCGCAGGCCGTCTCACCCCGGGCGAGCATGCCTTGTTCGGGGGCAAGCTCCGCCGATGCAACTGCGTAGGGGAAGCCCGCCTCGCGGGCCCAGGCGGCGACCCGCTCCTCCATCGCGGGATCCTGATAGGAATGCAATCCGAGCACGGCGACCGAAGCGAGACCACGCGACCTCGCCGCCGCGAGCGCGTCGCGAACTGCGCGTTCCTCGGGCTCGCCGGCCATCGTCCCATCCGGCTCCAGCCGCAGATCGATCTCCAGAACCTCCTGGGGCAAGGGCGGCGTCTTGCGGATCTCGAGATCAAAGAGTTCCGGGCGCTCCTGGGTTCCGATCGTCAGCAGATCACCGAGGCCCCGGGTCGTGACCAGCAGGGTCGGCACGCCACGTCGCTCGAGCAGTGCATTGGTGGCGACCGTCGTCCCGAGCTTGACCGTACAGGCGGGCAACGGATCGCCGGGCTGCCAGACGCCCGCGCCCTCGAGCAGGGCCTGAATCCCCTCCAGGGGAGCCGTGTCCGACGAGAGGAGCTTGTGGACGCGAAGCCGGCCGTCGGAGGCACGCCCGATGCAATCGGTGAAGGTTCCTCCCCGATCGATCCAGAAGCACCAGCGTTTCTCACGTTCTTCTTCGCTCACCTGCGGCTCGCTGCGCGCCCCGGCAGCGCTTGCAGCGAGGTCGGCGAGCGGCTGCGCCGCTTGCTCGCTTGCCGCTGTGCTCGTTTCCTCGAACACCGCTGCGCGGTCAGCCGGCCCCGTAGAGCGCGGCGCGGAGATCGATCGCGAGGCTGCGGCCGTCGAGGCGCAGGTGGCGCCGGTTGAAGCCGTCCCGGGTGATCGACAGGGTCAGGTTCTCAGTGGCGATATCGCTGGGCACACCAAAGCCGTACACGCCGCCCGGGCCGGTCGTGCCCGCCACCAGCTCGCGGGGCTCATGGCCTTCTTCGTGGACGGCGATCACCACCCGCGCACCCTCGACCGGCGGCTGTTCGCCGGAAGGCAACGCATCGTTCTCGAAAACGAAGACGCGGCCCGTGCGTCCGTCCGGTGCGCGCTCGACCTGGACGGCCAGGTCGTGCAGCCAGATCATCGGCTCGGCCACCATCGCGGCCATGCCGATCTTCTCGACGTGACGCGCCGGGTTCGCGTTCAAGCTCACGTCCTGCGGCGCCATACCATGATCCGCGGTGACGACGAACAGGAACTCGTCCGTCAGCCCGGCTTCCTCGATCGCATCGAGCACCCGGCCGATGCGCAGATCGGATTCATCCAGCGCATCGCGCAGGCCCTGGGAGTGAGGGCCGTAATCGTGGCCAACGCCGTCGGTAAGGACCAACTCGTGGAACACGAAAGAGGGTGCCGGCTGATCATCACGACTGAAAAGCTCGAGCACCTGCGCCACCCCTCGTGAATCGAGCACGGACTCGTCATCGATGCCTGGAAGGCCGTCCACGGCCCAACGCGGGTTGCGGTCGGCCAGGCACTCCTCCGTCAGCGCGCGTAGCCGTTTGCGATCGCCCAGGTTGCGGCCCTCCAAGGCTGCGTGCTTGGCAGAGCGTCCGAAGGGCGCATAGATCGCAGCAGTCATGCACGCGGAGCCACGCACTCGGTGGAAGGCTTCGGAAAGGCTCTCGACGTCCGGCGACGCGAAGCCCTCGGTCTTCACCTGCTGGCCTTGGGGCGAAACGCTCTCGCGTTTGTCACGCAGGTAATAGGTGGGGTTCACGACGTCGTGATGGCCACACCAGGTGCCCGTGCCAATGGTCGTATGGCTCGGCCAGGTGATCGAAGGGAAGTTGACGATCTGGCCCGAGGCCAGGACGGCCGCGCGTTCGCGCAAGCGGCGCAGATTCGGAAGCGCCGCCGGCGTGGAGGCCAGGCGCTCTTCCAGTTCCGTGTGATGAACGCCGTCCAGAAGGAAAACATAGAGCCGTTTCGGTGGGTTGGGCGTTTCTTCGAGAAGTTCCTCGAGCACCTTTCCGTCCTGCCGGCGGAGCAGGAGATCGTCTCGGAGCTGGCCTGCGGCATCACGGCCTGTGGTGGGCGGAAAGCCGAGCGCGGCCAGGAAGGTCGGCGCGAGGTCGACCGAGCGAGCCGGCAGCTCGTGGATTCCTGCTCGCACGCCGGCACCCGTGAGCCACAGGGGCGCTCGGGATTGGCGCACGTGAAGCGCACCGTGGGTCGCAGGCTGGCTTCCCTGGCACCAGTCCCGGGGTGAGATCGCGAGGTCCGGGGCATTCGGCGAATCGAAGAGCTGCGCGACGCGCTCGTAGCCGAACGGGTAGCTCTGCTGCTCAGGCGCGATGAAACGCCGGTCCGGATCCTCGGCATCGAACCCCGACGCCTGTGCCGCCTGCTTCTCTTCGCCGAGCGTGCGGAGGGCCGCCGGATCCTGTGCGGCGAGCGGGTTCTCCCCGATCTCTTCGAGCACCTCGAACGTGAGGCGCCCGTCTTCCTCCCGGTGGCGCTGGAAGCGCAGCATGCCCCGTGCGGACCACACCTCGTACGCACCCGCGGCCTCGCCCTGCCCCGCCCGCCAGGTGAGCACCAGATCCATCTGATCGGCCACCGCGGCATCGGTGAGCAGCGCGAGAATCGCGCGATTGCCGCTCTCCTCCTGCTCCGGGTCGAGACCTTGGCCACCTGTCCGTTCGGGCCCGTGGATCGTCATCCGACGATCCTATCACCCCTTCCCCGAGGAGGTCGTGAACCGCTGGCCGCGTGACCTGCTGAAGCCGCCGGCTTGGAGCGGGGCTCTCAGGCGGTCGAGTCGAGGCGATTGCCGAGAGTTTCGAGATTGTCGGCCGTGTAACGAGCGAAGATGGAGACAGAAGCCTCGATGCGGGCTTCAAGGGCGGTCGCCGGATCGTCGTCGATCTCCTCGTGCGCGACGTGGCACGCCTGCTCGACGAGGGCGCCGACGCCTTCCTTCCGAAACCGCTCGATTTCGCCGAGGTCGCCGAGTACCTCGAGCGCCATCTCCAGGAGAACTGGCGGGCGCCTGAGCCCCGATCAAGCGGGGACGGCGTCGGCCGACCTATGGCCGGGTGGAGATCCGCTTCGACAGACGCCCGCCCAACCGAGAAAGCTCCTCCCGCAGCGCAGCGTCCCCGAACCACCAGGCCAGAGGCAGCGCCACGGCCAGGAAGATCGCACCGCGAACCACGATGTCCGCCAGGGCTCCGGCCGTTCCGTCCAGCAGGGGGGGAACCTGCAACGCGGCTCCCGCGCCGAGGAGGCTCGCCGCTGCCGCGCGCAGCAAGCCGCCCAGAAGCAGACGAAGAGGCGGCGAACCGTGGAGGGCTCGCGCCATCGCCAAGGTGGCGATGGCGTTCACCGAAACCGCGAGCACGGCCGCAAGCGCGAGCCCGTTCACCCCGAAAGCCGGGCCGAGGCTCAAGTAGAGCGGGACCGCCAGCAATGCAACGGCAGTACCGAGCAACATGGGGCGCCACATGTCGCCGCGGGCGTAGAACGGTCGGACTGCCAACATCTGCAGCACCCAACCGGGCACGGCGAGACAGAAGACGGACAAGGCCCCGGCAACCGGCGCCGCGTCCGCCGGGGAGAAGGCCCCGCGCACATACAGGAGCGTCACCACCGGGTCGGCCACTGCGAGCAGACCCGCCGCAGCCAGGCAAGCCAAGCTGCCGCTCGCCTGGAGCATGCGCAGGACGAGGCGATCGAGATCCGCGTCGCGGCCCTCGCTATGAAGCTTGGAGAGCGCCGGCAGCGCCGCCGTGGCGACCGCCTGGCCGACCAGGGCGACGGGAACCTGCATCAGGCGCCGTGCGTAGACCAACGTGGCGATCGTCCCGGCGGTGAGCAGGCCGCCGAACCAACGGTCATACCATTCATCCACCGTGAGCAGGCTGATGCCCAACATGAGCGGCGCAGCCAGGACCGCGTAGCGCAAGAAATCCGGATCCCACGGTGCGAAGCGCAGGCGGACCCGGAAATGGCGCATCGCATCCCAGAGTGCGAAACCAAAAGGCCCGATGGCCGCACCGATCAAGGCGCCCCAGGCGAAGCCCTCGACGCCGAGCGTCGGGGCGGCGAACAGGCCTCCGGCGATGATCGAAAGGTTGTAGATGAGAGGCGCGGCCACCTGGGCAGCGAAGCGCCCCTCCGCCATCAGCGCCGCACGAAGCACGCCGCCAACGACGAAGAAGACCTGGGCCGGCAACACGATGCGAGTCAGACGAACGGTGAGATCGTGCTGCGGGGCGTCGAAGCGGGGGAACTGGAACGAGATCAATTCGTCGGCGAAGGACCAGAGCACCGCGGTCGCAGCAAGGGTGGTGACGGCTACCGTGCCAAGCACGGTGGCCAACAGCCGCTCGGCGCCGGAATCGCCCTGGGCCTGTTTCACCCGGTTGTAGAGCGGGATGAACGCAATCGAGAGTGCGGCGCCGGCCAGGAAATAATTGAGCAGATCGGGCAACTGGAAGCCGGCCTGGTAGGCGTCGGCTGCCGCGCTGCGACCGACCCGCAGCGCGAGCACGGCCTCGCGAACGAAGCCGAGCAGACGGGAGAGCAGAATGCTCCCCGCCAACAGCGCAGCGACCCCTGCCACCCGCGCCGGTCTCACCCCCTCGGCCGCCATGAGGGGAGCATCTAGGTCGGATTGAGTTCGCGCCAGACCCCACCGTTCCAGGCTTCGACTTCCACGTAGTCGCCGTCCCTTCGTCGGATGGCTGAGCGTTGCAGCGGAACCTTGCCGTGCGGCGTATCGAGCACGTAGAGCGGGATGGCGTAGCCGCTGGTACGCCCACGCAGGGCCTCGAAAAGATCGAGGCCGCGCTCGATCGGCACGCGAAAATGCGCGGTGCCTTCCAGCAGCTGGGCCTGATAGCAGTAGTAGGGGCGCACCCGAAGCCGCACGAGGCCCTCGCAAAGGGCCTTCATGGTGGCGATGTCATCGTTGATACCTGCCAGCAGAACGCTCTGATTGCCGACTGGGATGCCCGCCCGGGTGAGCCGATCGCAAGCCTCGGCGGCCTCGGGCGTGAGCTCGCGGGGGTGGTTGAAGTGGGTGTTCAACCAGATCGGGTGGTAGCGCTCGAGCATGCGCACGAGGTCGTCGGTGATGCGGAACGGCAGGGTCACCGGCAGGCGCGTGCCGAGGCGGATGATTTCCACATGGGGGATGGCGCGCAGCTCGCGGAGCAACCACTCGAGGCGGTCGTCGGCGAAGACCAGGGGATCGCCGCCCGTGAGCAGCACGTCTCGAATCTCCGGCGTACGACGGATCCAGTCGATTGCCGCTGTGAGTTCGCGCCGCTTCATCGTCCAGTCTTCGTCGCCGACCATGCGCTTGCGCAGGCAGTAACGGCAGTAGAGTGCGCACTCGTTGTTCACGCAGAACGCCACCCGATCCGGGTACACGCGCACCAGGTTCTTCACCGGCGAGTGGGCGACTTCGTCGAGCGGATCGGCCAGGCCGACCGGGTCGTCCAGCTCGGCCAGGCGCGGCACCACCTGCCGGCGCACGGGGCAATCGCTGTCGTTCCGGTCCATCAGCGAGGCGTAGTAGGGGGTGATGACGAAACGGAACCGATCGCCCAGGGCTGCGATGGCGGCAGCCTCGTCCTCACTCGGCGGGATGATCTTCGCGAGTTCTTCCGCGCTGCGGATGCGCTGGCGCATCTGCCAACCCCAATCGCACCACTGCTCTCTCGTGGCGCCGAAGCGATCCCAGGGTGCATCGCTCACAACAGGCCCAACCGGACGAGACCCTCGCGGAAGACCTCCCCCAACAACTGCGCCACGGGCCGGCCCTCGAGCTCCGCCAGAACACCGAAGGAGCCGTCCGGCGCAAAAGTGGGAAGTGGGTTGATCTCGAGAAAGCGGGGCTCACCGGCCGCGTCCAGGCGAAAATCTGCGCGGGCGAAGTCCCGACAACGCAGCGCATCGAATGCAGCGAGCGCATGCCGGGCTAGAACTTCTTCGAGGGCCGGCTCGAGCTCGCCCGGCGTGTGGTGGCCCCAACCCTCCGCCGGGGTCACCACGCTGGCCCGATCGAGGGCGTGCAGGCCAATCCCGGTCTCGGCTTCCAGGGCGCGCTGCAGCACCGGGAGCGCGCGCGGCGGAGCGTGACCGACGATTGTCACCGTGTACTCGGCACCCGGCAGAAAGGGCTCGACCAGCGCAGGCTGGTCGTACAGCCGAGCCACGCGATCCACGGCCGCCGCCAGTTCGCCCCGATCACGGACCTTCGAGGCCGCGGTAATCCCCTTGGCCGTGCCTTCCCAGCGTGGTTTCACGAATAGGGGATAAGGCCATGGAGTATCAGCTTTTTTGGCTTCTTCGGCCGAAGCCAGCGAGAGTTGCTCGACGACCGGCACGCCGGCCATCCTGACGATGTCCTTCGCCCAGGCCTTGTCCAACGAGAGCGAAAGGGTGAGCGCATCGGACCCGAGGCAGGGCACGCCGGCCATCTCCAGCAGCACGGGCGCCCAGGCTTCCCGGTTCCGACCTCGCTCGCCTTCGGCGATGTTGAGGGCCGCATCCACCGCTGGGGAATGGGCCAACAGATCCCGCGGGCCTCCGAGCCGCACGGGCTCGGCCCCCGCCGCGGAGAGCGCCTCCTCCAGCAAGGCGATCGTCTCCTCCGGCTCGAACTCGGCATCCGCATCGGGCGCAGGGCCTTGGCCCGGCACCTCACCGAGCTTCTCGAACACGATGCCCACACGAAGTGCCGTCACGATTCTGCCAGGGTGACGGAGGCGCCAGGCCCTTGCCATCTCCCGGGTCCAAGCGACTACCCTACGGCCCACCATGAGTCTTCTCGATCGCATCGAACGCGTGGGCAACGCCCTGCCCGACCCGGCCACCCTTTTCGTGATCGGCGCCTTTCTGGTGATGGGCGCCTCGCAGCTTGCCGTCACGATGGATTGGCAGGTCGAGAAGACGATCACCCGGGAAGTGAAGGTGCCGGTGCTCGACGCGGCAGGGGGCACCGTGGTGGACCCGATCAGCGGCGAGCCCCTGATGGTGCCCGCGCTCGATCCATCCACGGGCGCAGCCCGGCGGGAAAAGGTGACGGTGCCGGTTCGCCCGCGCAGCTTGCTGAATGCGGATGGCCTCTACTGGGCCGTCTCCCATCTGGTCGACAACTTCAAGAACTTCCCGCCGCTGGCGATCGTGCTGGTCGGCATGCTCGGCATCGGCTTGGCGGACAAGAGCGGATTCATTGGAGCGCTGCTCAAGGCGGTGCTGGTGGCGGTACCGCCGCGTTTCCTCACGCCCACCGTCTTCCTGGTGGGCGTGCTCTCGTCGATCGGATTGGACGCGGGGTATGTGGTGCTGCCACCAGTCGCAGCGGCCCTGTTCGCTGCGGTGGGCCGATCGCCGCTGGTTGGATTGGCCGCGGTCTTCGCCGGGGTCTCCGCGGGCTTCAGCGCCAACCTGGTCGTGACCAGCCTCGACGTGATCCTGGCCGGCTTCTCCACATCGGGAGCCCAGTTCCTGGATGCCACCTATCAAGTCCCCGCCACTGCGAACCTGGCCTTCCTGCGCGTCTCCACCCTGCTGCTCGTGGGTGTCGGATGGGCCACCACCGCGTGGTGGGTCGAGCCTCGCTTCGCTCGCAAGCACGCCGAGGATGGCGGCGCCAGCGAAGCGGACCCGGAAGCCCTGCGCCTGGTGGATACGGAGCGCAAGGGCCTGCGAGCCGGGGGACTGACCCTCGCCGTGATCCTCAGCGTCTTGATGCTCTGCACGTGGATCCCCGGCGGCCCGCTTTACGGCGACGACGGCCGCTTCCCGCGCTGGGTGGCCGCCATCGTGCCGTTGATCTTCCTGGCCTTCCTGCTCCCGGGCCTGGCCTATGGCTTCCGCACCGGCTCCCTGAAAAGTGACCGGGATGTCGCCAAGATGCTGGGCGAGGTCATGTCGGGGATGGGCCCGTACATCGTGCTGGCGTTCTTCGCCGCCCAGTTCGTCGAGTTCTTCCGCTACTCCGGCCTGGGCGAGATGTCCGCCATCGCGGGCGGCGGCCTGCTGGCGCGGGCGGATCTACCCGCTCCGCTGCTGATGGTCTCGTTCGTCGCGGTCGTCGCTCTCTCGAACCTGTTCATCGGCTCCATGTCGGCGAAGTACGCCTTCTTCGCACCGGTCTTCGTGCCCATGTTCATGCAGGTGGGCATCAGCCCGGAGCTGACCCAGGCCGCCTACCGGGTCGGGGATTCGATCACCAACGTCATCACCCCGTTGAACCCCTACCTGGTCATCATCCTCGTCTTCATGCAGCGCTACGTGCCTCGGGCCGGCATCGGCACGCTGGTGGCCCTGATGATCCCCTACGCCGTCACGTTCTTCGTCGCCTGGTCGCTGCTCCTGGTCGCCTGGATGCTACTCGGCATCCCTCTGGGCCCCGGCGGCCCCCTCGAGTACCCACCGCAATAGAGCGTCCACTCTGTTGCGTTCACTATGCTGCCCCGCCTAGGAGGCCTTCTTGAACGCTGCTGTCCTTGCGCTCTGCGTCTTCGCTTTCTTCGCAGTCGGCTACCGCTTCTATTCGAAGTTTCTCTCCGAGCGCATCTTCGCACTGGCGGACGATGAGCCGGTTCCCTCGCGCACGCTCGAGGACGGCGTAGATTTCGTGCCCACCCGCAAGGACGTGCTCTGGGGGCATCACTTCACATCCATCGCAGGCGCGGCGCCCATCGTGGGGCCGGCCATCGCGGTGATCTGGGGCTGGCTGCCAGCCCTTCTCTGGGTCGCCCTCGGCACTGTGATGATGGGCGCCGTGCACGATTTCTCGGCGCTGGTCATCAGCCTCCGCCACCGCGGCAGCTCGATCGGCGAGATCGCGGGACAGGTGATCAGCCCGCGGGTGCGCACGCTCTTCCTGCTGATCGTCTCGTTCCTGATCTGGATCGTGCTGGCCGTCTTCGCCTTCATCATCGGCACGCTCTTCACCCAGTACCCGGGCGCGATCTTCCCGATCAACGTGCAGATCATCGTGGCCATGCTGCTCGGCTGGCTGGTCTACCGGCGCGGCGTCGACATCCTGCCGCCCTCGCTCGTCGCCTTCGCGGTGCTGCTCACCGCGGTCTTCTTCGGCAACAGCTTCGCCGAGGCGTTTCCGGCGGTGACATCGATCTCCGTCACGGGCTGGGTCTGGATCCTGCTGATCTATTCCTTCATCGCCTCGGTGCTGCCCGTCTGGCTGCTGCTTCAGCCCCGGGACTACCTGAACGCCCACCAGCTGCTGACGGGCCTGGCATTGCTCACGCTCGGATTGATCGTGCTACAGCCCGCAATCGTCGCCCCCGCGATCAATCCGAACCCGGTGGGCGCGCCGCCGATGATCCCCTTCCTGTTCATCACCATCGCCTGCGGGGCGATCTCGGGCTTCCACGGCCTGGTCTCTTCCGGCACCACGTCGAAACAGATCGGCTGCGCCAAGGACGCCCGCGCCATCGGCTACGGAGGCATGTTGGGCGAAGGCGCCCTGGGCATGCTCGCGGTGCTGGCCTCGACCGCCGGCTTCCTGACCTTCGAGGAGTGGTCGGCCCACTACGGAAGCTGGGGCGCAGCCAACGGCCTCGGCGCCAAGCTCTCAGCCTTCGTGGATGGCGGCGCCCGTTTCGTCTCCTCGCTTGGCATCCCGACGGAAACGGCCGCCACCTTCATCGCGGTGATGGTGATCGCCTTCGCGGCCACCTCGCTCGACACCGGAGCACGCATCCAACGCCTGGTGATCAGCGAACTGGCAGAGGCCTACGGTTGGAAGGCCTTGACCAACCGCTTCGCCGCGGGAGCCGTCGGGATCAGTGCGGCGCTGGTGCTGGCCGTCACCCAGGCCGGTGGCCAGGGCGGGCTGATCCTCTGGCCGCTGTTCGGCACGACCAACCAGCTGGTGGCCGGGGTGACGCTGCTGGTCGTCTCGGTCTGGCTCCGCAAGCAGGGCAAGCCGGTCGTCTACACCGTGGTGCCCATGGTGCTGGTCGGCCTGGCCACGGTCGTGGCGATGACCGGCGAGGTGATCGGCTACTACCAGGCCTTCTCGGAGCGCTGGCTGCTGGCCATCTCAGGCAGCATCATCCTGGTGCTCGACGTCTGGGTGATGCTGGAAGGCTTGAAGGTATTGCTCGCGGCCCGGCCCGATGCTCGAGCGCCCGAACCTGCCTGACGGGCCCGACCCTCCCCACGCACAAAGGAACTCCCCCATGGACGTACGCAACCTCGCTGGCAAGACCGCCCTCGTCACCGGCGCCGCCAGTGGCATCGGCCAACAGAGCGCACTCGCGTTCGGACGCCGAGGCGCCGACCTCGTGATCTGCGACATCGACGAGGCGGGCCTCGCCGAGACCGAGAAGGAACTGCAGGGTCTCGGGCGCCAGGTGCAGAGCCGCCGGGTGGACGTGGCGGATCGCGACGCCATGCAGGCCTTCGCCAACGACATCCACCAGCACGTCGACAGCATCGATCTGCTGATGAACAATGCGGGCGTCGCGCTCGGCGGTCGCTTCCTCGATACCAGCCTCGAAGACTGGGATTGGATCCTCGGCATCAATCTGCGCGGCGTGATTCACGGCTGCCACTTCTTCGTGCCCAAGATGAAAGAAGCAGGCCGCGGCGGACACGTGGTGAATGTGTCGTCAGCAGCGGGCTATCTGCCGGCCAGCGTGCTCAGTGCCTATGGGACGACAAAGTATGCGGTGCTCGGCCTTTCCGAATCGCTGAGCATCGAGCTCGCACCCCATGGGATCGGTGTCACCGCACTCTGCCCCGGGATCATCGATACGCCCATCACCCGCTCGGCCCGCCTGCGCGGGGAACTCGACAGCGCAGACATGCGCACCGAGATGGTCTCGCGCTACGGCAAACGCGGATACGGGCCAGAGCGCGTGGCGACGAACCTGCTGAAGGCGATCCAGAAGAACCGTACCGTCGCGCCGATCAGCCCGGAGGCGTGGCTCGGCTACGGGTTCAAGCGGCTCGCACCGGGCCTGGTGCGCTGGCTGGCAGCCCGGGGGGAACGCAACGCGATGGAGAGCATCGGATCGTGAACGATCTGCTGCTCCTGCCGCGCCCCCGCGAGCTCGAGCACTACGACGGCGAAGGAGCCCCGGCCAACGCCACGGTCTCCGAAACCGAAGAGCGCGAGCTGTCGCCGGAAGCCTATCGGCTGCGCATCGCCGACGGACAGATCTCCTTGGCCTACGCCGACGCGGCGGGTCGCCGCTATGCCCACGCCAACCTCAAGCAGCTGAAGCGCAGCTGCGGCGAGATGTTGCCCGCGTTGGAGATCCTCGATTGGCCGGACTTCCCCGTGCGCGGCTATATGCTCGACATCTCCCGGGATCGCGTCCCGACCCGCGGAACGCTGGCGCGCCTGGTCGACGTGCTCGACCTCCTGCGCATCAACCACCTGCAGCTCTACACAGAGCACACCTTCGCCTACACCGGGCACGAAACCGTCTGGGGCGAAGCCTCGCCCCTGACAGGCGCGGACGTGGAGTGGCTCGATGGCCTGTGTGCCGAGCGCGGCATCGAGCTCGTGGCAAACCAGAACACCTTCGGGCATATGGCGCGTTGGCTGCGACATCCGGCCTACCGAGACCGCGCAGAGGCTCCCGAGGGCTTCGACACCAAGTTCGGCACGCACCTGGCGGCGGCCGTGCTGGCCCCGACGGAGGACAACGCCGACTTCGCGCTTGGCCTGTGTCGGGAACTCCTCGCGCATCATCGCAGTCGGCGTATCAACATCGGCTGCGATGAGACGTTCGAACTCGGCAAGGGCCAGAGCGCCGCCGATGTCGAAGCGCGAGGCAAGCATCGCGTCTACCTCGACCACCTGCTCCGACTGATCCACGGCCTGCATGCGGATGGGCGCGAGGTGCTCTTCTGGGGCGACATCCTGCGTGACCATCCGGAGCTGGCCGCGGAGCTGCCGAAGACAGACGTGGTGGCATTGGCCTGGCATTACGAGGCGCCGAGCGATCCGAGCGCGCTCCCGGATGCACTCTTCGAGGTCCTCTCGGATTTCGGCATCACCCGAGATTCCCTGCGCGGCTTCGAAGCCCATGTCCGAAGCTTCGAGCAGGCCGGTGTCCCGTTCTGGGTGTGCCCGGGCACCTCGACCTGGAACACCCTGATCGGAAGGCTTCGCAACGCGCGGGGCAATCTGCTGGATGCTGCCGAGATCGGCCTCTCCCATGGCGCAGGCGGGTATCTGATCACCGATTGGGGCGACAACGGCCACATGCAGCCCCTCGCGGTGAGCTGGCCTCCCCTCGCCTACGGCGCTGCTCTGGCCTGGTGCCTGGAAGCGAACCGCAACCTCGACGTTGCGCCGGCCCTCGACGCATTCGTCTTCGAAGATGAGGCCGGCGTGCTCGGCGCCTTGCTGGATCGCATCGGGAACCTCTTCGACGCCACCGGCAAGACAGCCATGAACGGCAGCGCACTCTTCACGGACCTGCTCTCCGGTGGAGCCTTGCTCGGCTCGATGGGCGAGACCGATCCGGAACGAACCGCTCAGACCGTGATCGAATTGGACGAGGCCATCGCGGAGCTCCAGAACGCCCGACCGGCGGCGTCCGATGGCGAGATCGTCCGGCTCGAACTGGCCGCCGCCCTCCACCTGGCGCGGCACGGCGCCTGGCGGATCGCGCGTGGGGCGGGCCTGCCGCGCCCCTCCGATCCAGAGCTGGCCGCCGATCTCGGCAGCGCAATTTCCCGACAACGGGAAGCCTGGCTCGCACGCTCCCGGTCGGGAGGGCTCGCCGACAGCCTCGCGCGACTGGAAAAGGTTCTCGCCGAGTACGCCCGGGCCTGAGCCCGCGCAACACCCAATGGCTCGGGCCGGATGCGCGGGGCCCCTCCATGCGAACATCCATCTGACGTGAAACGGGGAAAGTAGATGAGCAATGGGCCTCTCCGGCTGAAGCGTGTCTTGATCGGGGTCGTCGCAACCGTCACGGGCTGTGCGGCGATCGGACTCGCCTCGATCGAAATCGCGCAGTGGCAGACGCGCAACTCCACCCGGATCGAGAGCCCGAATGGCATCGAATCGCTCGAAGTCATTCAGCTCGG
>JAFDCZ010000019.1 GCA_019312665.1 Deltaproteobacteria bacterium
GCTTGTCGAGGTCGACGACCACGTTCTGGATGGTGAAGGTCGGCGCGATCACGGTCGATGCGCGAAGCGTTCCCATGTCGAGATTCAAGCGTGCCTCGCCGATGCCGAGAAACTGGGGAGCCGAGAATCCCTCCGGATTGGCCACCTCGAGATCCGCCAGTACGAAGGAACCGGTGAAGACATCGATCGCGACCGAGTCGAGACTCGTCTCCACGCCGAGCGCCATGGTCGAGCCATGCCCGATCAGACCTTGGGCAATCCCGTTGATGCGGCTCCAGACCACGAAGCAGAGTATGGCAACGACGCAAAGCCCGATCGTGAGTGCGATCCATCCACGGTTCATGCTGGAGATCCTCCCAGGCCGATGATGGCACGAACCGGGGGAAGCGTCCCGGGCTGACAAGAACTGATGCTGGGACTCCGACCCGCCAGAACTCGACCCGACGTCCGCGATCAAGCCTGGCTGGCAATGTTCTCCGCGGACTTCGCCGCACGCGGAGCGCAGCGTTCGAGAAAACTCGCGATCTCATCGAGCGCTTCTCGCGTCTCCTCGAGCTCCGGCCCGAACATCTGCCAGACGTGGACCATATGGGGCCACGTCTGGAGGGTCGCAGGCGAGCCGGCTGCGCGGGCCTTGTTGACCCAACGCCGGCCGTCGCCGACCAGCATCTCGGCATCGCTTCCGTGAACCAGCGTGGGCGGCAGGTTCGAAAGATCGCCGCATGCCGGGGAGACACTCGGATGATCCGGGCGAATCCGCGCGAGCAGCCAGGAGCCATAGAACAGCAGCGTAATCGGCAGCCGAAAAACGGCGGCCAGCGGCCTGAGAATCGGGTCGGTGGCGGCGTTGGCGCGAAGTGTGGGGCTTCGGAGTGTCATGTCCGTGGCCGGCGAAAGTGCGACAGCCCCGTCGGCCGCACGCAGGCCCTCGTCACGCGCCCAGGCGAGGAGCATGAGCGTGAGATTGCCTCCAGCCGAATCTCCTGCGACGAAGAGCGCCTGCACGGGCGCCGCTCCGTCGGGTCCGTTCTCCAGGATCCAACGATAGGCCGTCTGGCAATCCTCGATGCCGGCCGTGCGGCGATGCTCCGGCATCAAGCGGTAGTCCACGGCGAGAACGGCGGCGCCTGCCAACTGCGAGAGCTTCGCAGTCAACGTGCGATGGCTCTTGGGGCTGCCTACGACGAAGCCGCCTCCATGCACGTAGAGAAGACGCCGATCGGGATCGGCACCCGGGGCGAGCACCCACTCCCCAGCAAGATGGCCGGCGCCGGCCGCTCGTACCTCGACCGGCAGGTCTTCCAGGTCGAATAGCGTGTCGAGCTGCGTTCGCAGGGCTTGCAAACGCTTCTTGCCGAAGGCCCCGTCGGCACTCAGGGTGCTGATACGGGCAAGAGCATCCGCCTGACCCTCAGTCGGATCGGCTCGCTCTGAAAAGGGCGCCTCGCGCGGCTCGTCGAAGGCCGTCAGCTCCGATCGACGCAAATGGGTCCATGCCAGCAGCCCGAGGGCAATGCCGACCACTACCAGGCCCAGCAGGATCCACAGCCCCATGGCTTCTCCTTCAGTCTTTCTCGTGCAGCGGCCGGTCGCCCGACGAGGTGATCGTCACTTGGGATCCTCGAACTTCGGCTCGCGCTTCTGCATGTTGGCTTTGACCGCCTCTACCTGATTGGGCGATCCCAACAGCCTCTTTTGCAGCTCGGTCTCCAGCTTCAGGCCTTCCTCGATCGTTCCCTGGAAAGCTTGATTCCAGAGCTGCTTGCCAGCGCGCACCGCGTGGGGGTTGCGGCTCGCGATCTCCTTGGCCAGGACCATCGCATCGGCATGAGGCGCCTCACTCACATGGGTTGCGATGCGCAGCTCCTTCGCCTCGGTTCCCGAGACGACCCGGCCCGTGAACGTCAGCTCCTTCAGCACATCGAGCCCCACGACGTGACGCGCCGTCTGTGTGGCGGCGACGTCGGGAATCAGCCCCCAATGGGCCTCGCGAATCGAGAGCCGGGCGTCCGGGGCCACGTAGCGGATGTCGGCGCCCATCGCGATCTGGAAGCCTGCGCCGTAAGCAACGCCGTGCACCGCGGCGATCACCGGAACGGGGACTTCCTGCCAGACCCAGGCGCAGCGCTGGGCGATGTTGGCCGGGCTCTCGGGCGTTCGGTCCAGCAGGTTGGGGCCGCTGCGATCCACACCGCCGCTCATCAAGCTCGGAATGTCGAGCCCGCTGCAGAACGCGCGCCCTTCTCCGGAGAGAACGACGACGCGGACCTTCTTGTCTTCTGCGATCTCGAGCCCTGCGTCGATCAGCGCAATGAACATGTCGAGATCGACTGCATTCATCTTGTCGCCACGGACCATTCGGACATCGGCAATGCCATCGACCGTCTCGATCCGAACACGGTCTTCGTTGGGCATGGAAAGGGGCTCTCCTTGATGTGACACGGGGTCTGCCAGTATGGCACAATCGACACTTCTCACCGGGAGGTCCCCCCATGCCCGACCCGTCCCAGGCTCCGCTTCCCGACGGCCTCGTCGTGTTTCTCAAGCGCGATTGCCCGACTTGCGAGTTCGTCATCCCTGTACTGAAAGAGCTTGCGGCGAGACCAGGCCTCACCCTCTTCACCCAGGATGACCCGACCTTTCCGGAAGGTATGGGCGCTGAGGACGAGACGGACCTGGCCCGCTCCTGGCACCACGCCATCGAAGCGGTGCCGACGTTGCTGCGCATCGAGAATGGCAAGGAGGCCGCTCGTGCGCTCGGCTGGCATCGCGGTGACTGGGAAGAGTTGGCGGGCGTCTCTGGCCTGGGTGCGGGACTTCCCGACTGGCGGCCCGGCTGCGGCTCCCTCTCCGTCGATCCGACCCGCGAACCGGAGTTGCGGCTGCGCTTCGAGGGTGGCGTGCTTCGCTCGCGACGCGTCGAACTGGCCGCACTCGAGGATGAGCAGGAGGCCATCTTCGAGCGGGGCTGGACCGATGGGCTGCCGGTCGTTCCGCCGACCGAGGCCCGCGTGATGGCCATGCTCGAAGGAACGACGCGCGCGCCGGACGAGGTCGTTGCCACCGTGCCGCCTTCCCTGGTCGAGGTAACGGTCGAGAAGATCGCGATCAACGCCGTGATGGCTGGCTGCAAGCCTGAGTATCTGCCCATCGTGTTCGCCGCCGTCGAGGCGGTCTGTACCGACGAGTTCAACATGCACGGAGTTCAGGCCACGACGATGGGATGCGTCCCGCTCGTCGTGGTCAACGGACCCATCCGACGCGCCGTCGGGATGAACTCGGGCGTTGCGGTGCTCTCGCCGGGCAATCGGGCCAACTCGACGATCGGTCGGGCACTGCAGCTGGTCATTCGCAATATCGGGGGGAGTCGTCCCGGCGAGATCGACCGCTCCACCTTCGGCCATCCCGGCAAGCTCGGCATGTGCTTCGCGGAGGACGAGGAAGCTTCGCCCTGGGAACCCTTCTCGACCGATTTCGGCGTCGCCGCCGGGACGAATACCGTGACCGTCTTTGCCTGCGAAGGCCCGCGGCTGATCGTCGATCAGCTCTCTCGGGAACCCGACTCCCTGGTGCGCAGCATGGCGGCTTGCTTGAAGGCGGTGCACCACCCGAAGCTGGGCGTTGCCCTCTCTGCCTTGCTGGTCATCGGGCCGGAGCATGGCCGCGTGTTTCGTGAAGCAGGCTGGAGCAAGGCGAAGCTCAAGCAGGAACTGGCCGAGGCACTCGTGTTGCGCGGCGGCGACGTGATGCGCGGCGCCGGCGGGATCGCCGAGGGCCTTCCGCTTCCTCCGGGCACGGAAGAAGTGCAGCTTCCCAAGTTCCGACCCGAAGCCTTTCACATCGTTTTCGCCGGAAGCGGCGCAGGCCTTTTCTCGACGATATTCGGGGGCTGGCTCACCGGCCCCGAAGGCAGCCAGGCCGTCACCCAGGAGATCACACCGTGACCGAACCTCGCATCCTTTTGGACCCCACCGACGAGCGCTCTCCGGCGATTCGGGAACGCGCCCCGCGTCTCGATTCTCTCGATGGCCGCACCATCGGCCTGCTCGACATTTCGAAGGCGCGCGGCGACGTGTTCCTGGATCGGCTCGAAGAAGGGCTTCAGAAAAAGGGTGCCGGGGTCATCCGGTACAAGAAACCGACCTTCACGAAGCCGGCGCCGGTCGATCTACGCCACGAAATCGCTGTTCATTGCGATGCGGCGGTCGAAGCCCTTGCGGATTGAGGCAGCTGCACCACGTGCAGTTTGCACGACACGATCGATCTCGAGACCCGCGGCCTTCCGGCCATCTTCATTGCCACGACAGAATTCACCGAAGCAGCGGACGCCCAGGCCAAGGCCCTCGGCGCCAACCCGATCGGCGTCTTCGTCGCCCACCCGATCCAAGACCGCACGGACGAAGAACTCCAGGCTCTCGCCGACGGCGTCCTCGAACAGATCGTCGCGGGCCTCACCACCTAGAGAAGTCAACTCGTTGGTGTGATGCGGTAGCGGAGCGGGAGGTGTTTGAGGCCGACGACGAAGCTCGATTGGATCCACTCGGGCTCGCCCGCCAGTTCGACGTGCTCGAGGCGTGAAGTGAGTTCGCGGAACAGGGCGCGGGCTGAACGCCGGGCCAGGTTCGAGCCAAGGCAGAAGTGCTCGCCGATCCCGAAACCCACGTGGGGATTGGGGTCGCGGTCGATTCGGAAGCTGAAGGGATCTTCAAAGATCTCGTCGTCGCGGTTGGCCGAGGCGTAGAAGAGCACCACCTCGTCTCCCTCTCGGATGTTCTTGCCAGCGAGTTCGACATCGCGAGAGGCCGTGCGCTTCATGTAGTTGACCGGCGTCGTCCAGCGAACGATCTCTTCGAAGAGCGGATTCACCAGTTCTGGATTCACCCGTACACGCTCGAGTTCGTTCGGATTGTCGACGAGCGCTCGCATGCCTCCGGCGATCGCGTTCTTTGTCGTATCGTGGCCCGCGGTGAACGTGATGAGGTAGTAGCCGAAGGTTTCCATCGGCCCCATCAACTCGCCGTCGACCTTGCCGTTTGCGAGAACGCTCGCGAGATCATCGCGAGGATTGGCCCGACGATCTTCGATGATCTTCGCGAAGAACTGATAGAACTCGAGACCGAGCTCACGAATGGCCTGGGCGCGGTCGACACCCTTGCGCTGGAGGTCCGGATCGTCGGAACCAAACAGCTGGTTGGTCATCTCCAGGATATAGGGCTCGTCCTCCTGGGCGACTCCGAGAATCGAGCACAGAACGCGGAGCGGATGGGCCGTCGCCACTTCAATCGCAAAATCGCACTCGCCCTCTCCTGTGGCCCCGGCGAGCTTGTCGACTGTATCGCGCGCACTCTTTTCGACGACCGCATCGACCCGGGATAGTGCATTGGGAGTGAACCACCCGCTGGCCACTTTGCGAAACGTGCGGTGCTCCGGAGGATCCATCTCAATGATGGTCTTCATCATCCCGAGCCCCTGATCCTCTTCTCGGAATTTAGAACGGGTCTCATCGAGCATCACGATCCCTGGATCGCTCAAGAAAGTCTCCGGATCCTTCGAGATCCGGCAGATATCGGCATGTCGGGTGATCGCCCAGAAGGGGCCGTACCCGGGCGGCTTACACAGGTGAACCGGGTCCTTCTCGCGAAGCTCAGTCCAGCTCTCATGCGGGGGACCCGCCGGCTCGTAAGCGGGCGGGTCGATGAGGTCGAGTCCGTCTGTCAATGCCATCGCGGCATCCTCCTGATTCTTGAGCGAGGAACTCTCTAGCGCTGATCTTCGAATGCCTTCTCGCCCGCCGCTCTCACCTTTTCCATGTTCTCGCGCTGCTCTGCGGTGAGAGCGGACTGGTCGGTGATCTGGCGCCCGAGAGCAGGAAAGGTCGGGATCTCGTCGTCGGAGAGCTCCTTCATCTTCTGCTTGCGGCTCATCGCCGCTTCCAGGTAGGGCGCGAGCTCTTCCATCTTGTTGCGCTCACGCTCCGCTTCCTCTTCCTTGAACTCGGGCATCACGCGCTCCGCGAACAGCTCGAGCGATTCGCAGATGTGTTCGTGACGATTGCGCCCACCCTGCTGAATGAAGGTCACTTGATCCACGCCCGCCTCGGCGAATCCGCCAAGATGGGCACGCAGCTCGTCCGGCGTACCGATGCCGCGGTTCGCCCCGTCGTCGGGCAGCATCGGCCGCGCCTTCTCGAAGGCCTTCCAGATGTCCGTCCGGCCCGGCTTGTGCTCACCGAAGATGTAGTGATGGCCCAGGCCGAAGCCAAAGAAGCGGAAGCCATCTTGCCCACGGCGCTTGGCTTCTTCGGCATCTTCATGAAGCGAAAAGCCCGTCACCATCGCAATGTTCGGGTTGATGGCGTGACCGATCGGTACGCATTCCTCCTTGAGAATCCGGTAGTAATCGTCGACCCACTTCTTGGCCTCTGCCGTGTCGACGAAGGCGAACGTGAGTGCGCCCATGCCGCAACGAGCGGCGAGCTTGATCGTCTCGCGGTTCGAGCACGCCAGCCACAACGGCGGATGAGGCTTCTGAGCGGGCTTCGGCACGATGTTGCGACAAGGCATGTCGAAGAACTTGCCCTGGAACCCGGGGTAGGGATCCATCGTCAGCATGTTCGCGATCTGCTCCGTCGCCTCATGCCAGGCTTCCCGCTTGCTCGCAACATCGACCTTGAATCCGCCGAGCTCGAGGATCGCGGAAGACTCGCCTGTACCAAACTCGACACGGCCATTCGAGACCAGATCGAGGGTGGCGATGCGCTCGGCGACCCGCGCCGGGTGGTTGTAACCGGGAGGCGTCTGCACGATGCCATGGCCCAGACGAATCTTCTTGGTTCGCTGGGAGCACGCCGCCAGGAAGACTTCTGGGGCCGATGAATGGGAGTATTCCTCGAGGAAGTGATGCTCCACCTCCCACGCGAAGTCGATACCCAGGCGATCGGCCAGCTCCACCTGATCGAGGGCCTCCTGGAAGAGACGCAGCTCGTCGCCCTCGTTCCAGGGGCGGGGCAGTTGATGCTCGTAGAAGATTCCAAACTTCATTGGGGCTCCTTGCTCTCGGGGCGCTGAAGGTTCAGACCGCGACGCTCTCGTCGAGGCCGGAAAAAAGGGTCAACGATCCGCGTTCGCGGCGCGCAGCCAAAGCCAGGCGACGGCTGCGCAGCAGGAGTTCGCGGGCCTCACGGCCGGGCCACGGGTCCGGCAACAGCTCGGCCGGCAGAAACGGATCCTGGTTCGGACTGTCCGCCCAGGCGCGAACCATCGCAAGGGCGCCGGGAATCAGCTCCGCGTCTTCCAGCGGTTGGCCGCTCTCGATGCGGGCTTCCAGGGCTTCGGGTGCCGACCTGTACCGGGCGACGAACCGTTCGTAGTGGATGGCCAGCTCATCGATGGGCCAGAGGGCCCGCGCGATGCAACGCGGCTCCCGGGTTCCCGCGACTTCGAGATCGACGGAGGTAGCGAGGGTGAGGCAGCCCTCGACGCCGAGTTCCTTTGCAGCATCCCGTACTGCGGACTCCCAGGCGTGGCATGACACATACAGGCCGCCCTGCAGCGCAGCACCGCCGAGCGTGATCAGTAGATCGCGGAGCGCATCGCGCGCGTCACGTCGCGCTTCGGGGACCGCAAAACCGACCAGATGCCATTCACCATTCCAAGGCGCGGCCCCCGCATCCTGACGATAGGCCAGCTTCAAGTTCCGCAGCCGCTCGCGCAACAGGCGAAGGCCCCGAGCCGTGGCTCGGTACACAGCCGTTCGGCCCGCTCCCTCACGTTCGAACAAGCCCGCCGCAACCATGCGTCGCAGGCAAGAGCGCACCTGGTCGGATGAAAACCCGCATTGCGCGGCCACCGGTGCCAGCTCGGCGAGCCGCAGCTCACCGTCCGTGCGCGTCATCCCAGCGACGAGCAGCCGCGTCGCTCCCGCGGTCGCAGCCGGCTCCGCCGGAGCCTGCCCGGTCAAGCCGGGCTCGGTCGCATTCGAAACGATCGTTTGCGCCACGACCAAACATTATCGCGGCAACGCCGCCAACAGCAAGCCCGGATGGAACCCGGGAATCGGATTAGGGTGAGGTAGCAGGGCCCTCCTGGGCCTCCGTCGGGGCTGTCCGGCATTGCCGGTGCGCAAAGCGCCGCAGGTCTCGGCTAGCCATCTCCCCAAGGACCAGGTCGATGCTCGTTCCCGATTGTCCGCGTCCCTCGGAGCCCACTTCAAGTCCGCCTGGCCGGGCGAACCCCAGAGGTGGGTCGTCGGTCTCCGCGCAGTTTTGGAAGCTCCCGGGTCCAGGAGGTTTCCCTGCTCTTGCCGACCGTTGCAGCTTCCTTCGCCACAACCGCCGTATGGCTCGCGATCCGCCGACGAGAAACCCTGGATGCGGACACTTTGTTCCGCCGACGAGTGCGAGACCTCGCTCTCCCGTGCCGCTCCATCAGGCTTCAGCTTCAAGCTACACCCGCCAGCACTGAACAGGAAGCCCAATCTACTTCTTTTCGGCTCGGCGAAGTCTACCGGCCGGCAAAGCCCGCAATGCGATCCGCCAGGGCTTCCGAGCGCGTAAACGGCAGCATGTGCCCGCCTCCTGGGACCATCCAGAGCTCGCTGTCCGGCGCGAGCCGGTGCAGCGCCTCGCCGACGCTGGCAGGCACCAGACGGTCGCCGTCTCCCTGGATCACGAGCACGGGGAGCTGCAGACCCGAAGGATCGATATCAGCGCGCCCATCGAGATCGCGCCCCTCGTTGCGAAAGGTCTCGAGTGTATGAGGCGCTGCAAAATTGGCGTCGAGCAACGCCCGGTAACCAGGTGTGATCAACTCAGGCTCGAAGGCAAGTGCGGTCGTACTGCCGCGTAAGCGTGCGGCCACGGGAGGCACCGCACTGACCCACGAAAGAACGGGGCCGACCATCAGCTCCATCAGCCACTGCGGCGGTGCCGGGCGGTTCTCGATGCCCGGCCCCACCGAGCCCACCAGCACGACCCGCGCCAGACGCGACGCTTCCTTCTTCGCCGCGGCAATCGATGTACCGCCTCCGTACGACCAGCCCACGAGCGTCACGTCGCGAAGGTTCTCCGCAGCGAGGAACGCCAACAACTCGTTCGCATTCGCGTCGACGAGCGGCGCCACGATCCGAGCATCGGAACGACCGTATCCCACCCGGTCGTACGCCAAAGCGTGATGGCCACGCTTCGCCAACGCGTCCATCACCGAGCGCCAGTCATACGCGGAACCCGGGTGACCGTGAACGAGAACGACCGGAGGTCCATGCCCCGTTTCGATGAGATTCACCTCGACACCCGGTGCCACCTCCACCCGCCGCCCGGGCGGCGGTAGATCGGGATCGGCGGGCGGAAACAACGCGAAGTACAGCGGTGGCAGGACCAGCGCCATCACGACGAGCACCAGCAGGATACGAATGAGCCGGAACACGCCCCGGGCGCTAGTTCACGTCCAGCCAGAGCGAGATGAACTGGCCGGCGCGCGAGGCCTCGACGAAGGACGTCGTGAGGCCAAGCAGACTCGGGATCGGGAAAGAGCCGAGTGAGTCCGCCAATGAGGGGAGCGCTGCATCGAGGGCAAACGTCAGCACCGCATCGAGCACGGCCTCGTTGGTATCGATCCTGTTTCCGATGATGTCGATATTGATGGTGCCGGGCACGACGCTCGCGATCGTGATCGCCAGCTCGCCGGCGAGGAAGTTGAAGTCGAGACCGACCTGCGCATCGACCACCACCTCCACCAGCGGAACGTTGCTGCCTGTCGGCTGCAACTTGAGAACCAGGTGGGGCACGTACATGAGCGCAAGCTCACCCGCCGGCCCCGGCGCTCCCGTAATGAACGGGGCCGCCTCCGGCTCGAGGATCAGCTCGAACGGCGCAGCCGGATCCACGATGTTCAGCTCGGGAATGAACGCAGAGAGCAGACCCGCCGTGAGCGGAAGCGGCGTCCCAGTGCCAAAGAGATCCAGCTCGGTGATGGTCGAGGCCAGAAGCCCGCTCTCGACCTCCGCCTTCAGCAGCTGATTGAACGCTGAGGTGCCGAGGCAGAGGCCGAGCCCGTAGGGAAGACCGCCAATCGGCGTGAGCACGGGGAAGACAGGAAAGACCTCATTCACGTGGTAGGAAGCCAGCAGATCGGGTGCGCCCGCTGCGGGCATCGACGCGGTGATGCTCGCATCGGTTCCGATGGTCAGGCCGTTCGGGTCCTCGGCAGCGATGACGGTCGGGGCATCCATATCCACGCCGATCTGGCTGCCGATCGCGCCATCGAGGTTGAGGCCCGCGGTAGCCTGTTCGATGGCATCGGCGATCGGGGCATCCAAGGGCCCCGTTCCGTCGGGATCGGAGAGGAAGGCCTGGAAGCCCTGGGTGACGTCATCCTGGAGGTCACCAATGATCAGCTGAATCAAGTCGCCGATGATCGGCACGTCACAGATTCCGCTCTCGAACGTTTGATTGAAGCCGCCGAAGCTCACGCTGATTGCGGTCTGCTGAACGTCGAGACCCGGCTCGCCGGGCACCAGGCCGGGCTCCAGCTCATAGACTCCCGGAAGATCCGTAACCGCAGCAGTCAACCGCACGCCGCAGGTCGGAACCAGCCCGCTGCCATTGATCTGGATGTGGATATCCAGATTGAAGATCGAAACCGTGCCGTTCAGCGCATCGGTGATCGGCACGATATCGAGGCTGAAGCTCGAGATCGAGGGCGGCGGGTTGGCAATCGATGTCGTGGACGATCCGAGGCACGTTCCAAACGGTCCACCAATCTGGCAGCCGCTATCGAGCACGGTTCCGACGGGCAAGAGGGTTGCCGGATCCAGCGTGACCAGGCTCGCCATCACCGGCGCCATCGCATCCAGTCCCGTGTCCGTGATGCGCATGGCCATGGCTTCGAGGGAATAGGCTCCATCCGCGACCGAATCGGAGTTGAAGACGGTGATCCGCTCGCGCATGGTGCGGCCCGATACCGCCGTGACGAGGAGGGGATTCACGATCGCGACCGGGTCGAGTGTGACGCTCGTGCTCCAACTTCCGTCGGGTTGAACCGGAACCGAGGTGGTACCCACAGTCACCGTGGCGTTGGTCGCGGCGTTGATGATGCGCCCGGATACCGTGATCGATGTGGCCGCCGTGAATGTGCCGTTCGGAGGAGAATCGACGATGAGCCTGGGCGCGGGGTTGCAGCTCCCACCCATGCCGAAGATCAACACGAAGCCAAGGAACGCGACGAAAACGAACCGATCCCGGATGAGCGGCAAGCGCATGCGATTCTCCTTGATGAGCTGAACAACAGGTAAGCAAACCCGGTGCCGAACGAAAGTTCTCGACATCCCTGGAGTTTCAGCAGCTTACGCGAATCGTTGGGTCGTATGGTTGCGTAATTGGGAATGAGTGTTCCGCGAGCGGAAAGAACTTTCCTTCAAAGTTCTGAAAACGGGACGACTCGGGTATCCACGGCCGGATGTTCCTCGGCACCGACCCATCTGAAAAGCATCCCCCCTTGGCGATGCCCCGCCGTCTCGAGCCAATTGGGCCAGGCTGGGCCCGGATCCGCGTGGGCAACTACCATGCGAACCGAGCCATCTTCCTGGTAGCTCGCCGTATGTTGGTTCAAGTGGATGCGGTGGTAGCGGTAGTCGAGCGATTCCATCCAGTAGTTGCTCACCTGGAAATTCCAACCCGTACACTCTGGAATTCGCTTTGCTTCGATCACCAATGCCTCATCCGCTTCGAGCCGCCAGCAGCTTTGCAGGTAGTGGATGTTGGCATCGCCCCCCGCCTGCTGGCATTTCGCCTGGTCATCCGAGGGCAGCTGGTTCGGATGTCGAGCGTAGTCCTGCATCCAGTTCGCGAAGCCATTCGCCGTGCCTTCGACGAAGGCAACCACCCGCTCGAGCGTGGCTTCGAACTCGGATGGATCGAGACCGGCCTTGACCCGATCTCCCAGGCATTCGATCCGCAAGCGCGCGGGGTCCTCCCGGCTGCGGTCGGCGAATGTCTGGCGGACGATGAGCATGCTGCTCTCGGGCGTCATGGGTAGCCAGTTGCCGGGCTTCCGCTCGCAGCTGACGCGGATCTCGAATCGGCCGTCAGGGCCGATCTCGAGCTCCTCGCCATCGATCTGCCCAGTGGGCTCGAGGCTACCGCTCGAGCCGTAGCCGCCCGCCTTGGTTCCCAGGCTGAGGTAGGCCACCGAACCGCGTTCGCCGCAGATCCGATATTCATGACGCCCACTGATCGTGCAGTTCTGATAGAAGGCATCCGGGTTGTCGTTGCCGATCTTGATCGTCTCGTTCGAGAGCTGATAGAAGCCCGGGAACCGCGGATCCCCGTATTCCAGCTGGCTCTCCAGGCCGGCGCGCAGGAGCCGCGTCAAGTAGCGGAATCCCTCGGCCCGATCGAAGGGCGTCGCAGGTGTTTCCTCCCGAAGGATCACCTCGCCGGCCCGCTTCAACCCGTCACAGAAGGCCCCCCACGCCCGCCCGTCGAGCACGCGTGCCTCCGCCTCGCTCGACCTTCCAGCATCGCCATCGCCCATCGAACCCTCCTGACCGGAGTGCCTACCTCTAGCCCGTCGTACTCGCGGGAGCTACGTCCCGCGCATGGCGAGCCGTAGCCAGGGGGAGAGTCAGCCGAGCCGCGCCATCAGTTCGATCACACGCTTCTTGCGCCTGATCTCTCGCTCATCCTCGGTCATTCAGATCCCCTACACCGTTATCTGCCAACACTATGGCAGCATGTCCGGCGGGATCTGCAATTTCACACTGGGCTGTGGCGATGGCGACTACTGCAACCTCTTCGACCAGGTCAGCCAGGGCCTCGGCATCGGAAAGCTACAGGGCTACCACGGCATCGACATGGACGAGGCATCGATCGCCGAAGCACGAAAGGCGTACCCGGGTGGCGATTTCCAGTGCGGTGACATTACGAACGGCCTCCGCCTCCGCAAAGCCCCCTAGGTAGGGAACGCTTTCGCCTATGCAGCCAGCGTTCGAAGCTCGTCCGCTGTGCGGGTCGAACCGTCCGGGCTCCAGCCCGGCGGTTTCAGCAGGTAGGCCATGCGGGTCCGCCAGGGGCCCGGGCGGAGGGCGTCGCGAATCACCGCGACCCACTCATGGAAAGCGATCCAGAGGGGGTTGTAGGAATCGATGTTCTTGGTGAGCCCGTAGACGACCTTCTCCTGCTCCGGCTCGAAGGTTCCGAACAGCTTGTCCCAGACGATGAAGGTGCCTGCGTGGTTGCGATCGAGGTACTGGGGATTGGTGCCATGGTGCACGCGATGATGGCTAGGCGTGTTCATGACAGCCTCGAATGCGGCCGGAAAACGATCGATCTGCTCCGTGTGGATCCAGAACTGGTAGATCAGGTTGAGGGAATAGACGGTGACGATCATCAACGGGTCGAAGCCCAGGAGCGGGAGTGGCGCGTAGAAGATCAGACCCGTCATCGGTGTCCAGCTCTGGCGCAAGGCCGTCGCCAGATTGTAATGCGTGCTCGAGTGGTGGGTCACGTGGGCCGCCCACAGCACTCGTACCTCGTGGTGCAGCCGGTGAAACCAGTAGTAGGCGAGATCGACGACGATGAATGCCGCGATCCATGTGGCGATGCCGTGGCCCAGATCGAAGAAGGCGTAGGAGTACGCCCACTCGTAGGCACCCAGCTTGACGCCCACCCAGGCCAAACCGACGACCGCGCTGCCGAGGCCCATGGTCACGCTTGCGACACTGTCCTTGGCCTCATGAGCCTGCGCACCGCGGCGATGGGTGAACCAGGCCTCCAGCAGCAAGAGCGCGAGGAAACCGGGACCCGCCCAAAGGGTGAAATCCATGTCAGGCAACCTCCTTACGAACGAGCTCGGTCAGTGCGGCGAGCATCGGCTCGTGAGTTTCGAAATCTCGGCCGGCGAGGCTCCCGAGTGCGGCGCCCTGAAGAGCGTTCACGACCAGCGAGACGGTCGTCTCGAAATCCGGGCGGCCGGCCACGTTGGGGAAGAGCTCCCGGGCGATCCGTCGCAAGTTCGCGCCGTGCTGATCCGCCACTGGCGCAAGGATCCGCGCGAGTTCCCGATCCGTCCGCGAGGCGTTGTACAGCTCGAAGGCCGCATGGAGCTGCGGCTCCAGGAAGATCTCCCACAACACGCGGACCGAGGCCTCGGCCCGATCCTGGGCACCTGCCAGCAGGGGCAGCCGAGTCTGGAAGAGCTCGTTGAGATTGGCGAACAACACCTCCGCCGCGGCCGCCACGAGCGCAGACTTGGTGGGAAAATGGCTGAACAGCGCCCCCTGGGAGAAGCCGGCCCGGGCGCAGATGCGGGTGGTCGTCGCCCCTGCCCAGCCATGCTCCACCAGCATCTCGACGGTGGCTTGGAGAAGCTCCCGGCGGGTCGTCTCCCGGCGCTGCTGCTGGGTGCGGCGGGGCTTGCGAGCGGTCGGCATCGGAGCACCGTAGACCAAATCTTATAAAGTGACAAGTCACTTTATAAGATCCTTCGGCGGAATAGGGGTAGGGTTCCGGACATGCGCACTCTCGTCGTCCTGGTCAGCCTGGTGGCTCTCGGGGCCCTGTTCCTCTCCACCTCAACGGGGAGAAGCCTCCTCGAAAGGCTCGGAATCCAGCCGCTCAGGGGCCGCGCGCCGAAAGACGACCGCACCTTCCTGTTGAAGGCATGCGGCGGGGACGGTGCCCTCGTGCGAGAGCGGTTGGCCGCCGAGCGTGGTCGATTTCCGCAAGCCACGGATGCCGAGCTTCATCGCAAGGCGATTCGGCGATGGTTTCAGGAGCGAGACGGCCAGACCTGATGGCGGAATCATCCGTGCTCGCGCGCCCAGGCTTCGATCTTCTCGGGCGAAGCCGGCCGACAGATGCCGTAACCCTGGAGCAGGTCGCAGCCCTCATCACGCAGGAAGGTCTCCTGCTCGACCTCTTCCACGCCTTCCGCAACGACCGTGATGCCCATGCGCTTCGCCATCGCGATCACAGCCGCGATGATGCCACAGGCCCTGTCTCCAGGATGGATGCGCGAAGTAAACGAGCGATCGATCTTGAGCGCATCGATCTGGAATTGGAAGAGGTGGCTCAGGGACGAGTAACCTGTGCCGAAGTCGTCGAGGGCAAGCCCGACGCCGAGCTCGCGGAGTGCTTCGCAGGTGTGCAGCACATGCTCGCCGTTGCCGAGTAGCGCCGTCTCCGTGATCTCGATCTCGAGGCGGCACGGGTCGAGGCCGGACTCGTCGAGGACATTGCGCACCGTCTCGACCAATCGCCCATGGTTGAACTGCACGCTCGATACGTTCACTCCGATGCGAAACTGCGGAAGGCCCGCCTCGTCCCACTCGCGAAGCTGTCGGCAGGCTCGTCGCAGCACCCACTCCCCCAACGCACCAATCAAGCCGCAGGCTTCCGCGGCGGGGATGAAATCTCCGGGCATCAGCCTGCCGTGGCGCGGGTGATTCCAGCGCACGAGCGCCTCCACGGCCACGAGGCCACCGGTCTCCGCGTCGGACTGAGGCTGGTAGTCGAGGATGAGCTCGTCGTTCTCGATGGCTGCCGCCAGATCGCTCTCGAGCGCAAGCTGCTTGGCGGCGCTCGAATTCGCGATGGGATCGAAGAACCGGTAGCTACCACCTCCGCCCTTTTTCGCCCACGTCATCGCCACACCTGCATGGTTGATCAACGCGTCGGCATCGTTGTTTTCGTCGTTGAACATCGCAATTCCGATGCTGGCCGAGAGCGGGATGGAGTGGTCCCCCACCTCGAAAGGTTCGGCCAGCGCGTGGAGGATCCGGCTGGCGGCGCGCCGGGCGGTCGCTTCCTGGACGAGCCCGGTGAGCACGATGGTGAACTCGTCGCCACCGAAGCGCGAGACGTCGGGAAGCTCGACGCCGCGGCCCACGAAGTCGGTGGCCCGCACTGAGTCCAGCAGTCGCTCTCCGACAGCGCGCAGCAACTCATCTGCGGTGGCATAGCCAAGAGCCTGGTTGACCCGATCGAAGCGATCCAGATCCACACACAGGATCGCCAACGAAGAACCGTCCTTGCCACCACGGCGTACCAGCCGGTCGAGGCGGTTCCGCAGGAAGGCCCGGTTCGGCAGTTGGGTGAGGCTGTCGAAGGTCTTCAAGTGCTCCACCTGGGCTTCGGCGCGACGTCGGCCCGTGATGTCCTGGATCGTGCCACGTACCATGTGCTCGCCGGGCAGCCCTTCCGCGGCTTCGATGTATTGGTGGACGAACCGGGTCTCGCCTCGCACATCCAACAATCGATGTTCCAGGGTCGTTGGGCGCTGGCCGGCGATCGCGTCGGAGACGGCCTTGCCGAGGGCATGGCGGTCCTCGTCGGGAACCAAGCTGCAGAACCCCTCCCAGCTAGGGGGTGCTCCGGGCGTCGGTGTCGTGCCGACAAGGCGATGCAACTCGTCGCTCCACAGCATTCGGCTGCTCTCCGGATCGAGCTCCCAGGTGCCCATGTGGCCGAGCTCGCGCGCCGCCTCCAGCCCCCTCCGGCTATCCTGGAGATCCGAGAGCGTGCTCTTCAGATCCTTGAACGCGGTGTTTGCACGCATCAGGAAGCGCACCCGATGCTGCATGAGCTGCCAATCCAGGGGCTTCTTGATGAAATCCGTGGCCCCCACCTGGAAAGTACGCTCGATCGTCCCGGCGTCGGTACACCCGGTGACGATCAGGATGGGTACATCCGCCAGGGCCGGCATCGCGCGCATCGCCTCGCAAGTGGAGAGGCCGTCACGCCCGGGTAGCTGCACGTCGAGCAGCACAAGATCCGGCGTGCGCGCGTCGGTCACACTGAGCGCGGCCTCGCCGGTCTCAGCCTCGATGATCTCAAAGCCGATCGCCGAAAGCGCCTCGGCCCCGACGGTGCGCAGCACGGGATCGTCATCGACGACCAGGGCCAGCGGAGCGCGAGAACCGTGATCGTCGCTCACGACACGCTCCGCTCGGCGACCAGGCGATCCAGCTCTTCGAGCGCTTCCTCGAGCGCCGCGCCTAGCTGATCGGCCAGCTCTGGTGCCAGCTCCAGCGAGCCGTTGCGGCCCGCCTCCTCGAGGCTTCGAGCAATGTCTGAAACCCGCCCGGCGCCGATCTGCGCGCTGCTCCCCTTGAGCGCATGGGCCGCGTCGGCCGTGGCGCCCGTGTCACCTTCCGTCAGGCCCGCTTCGATCTGGCGGTGCAGCTTGCCTGAGGAAACTCGAAAGGTCTCGACCAGTTTGGCCATCAGCCCCGCGCGATGACTCCTCTCCAACTCCCGGAGCCGTGAGATCACTTCGGTATCGATGCAGCCCATCCCGGTCTTCGCCGCCGACTCGGCCTGGGCAGGCGATGTTTGCGTTCTCCACACTGAGAGGGCCTGGGCAAGTTCTTCGCGGCCAAACGGCTTGCTCAAATAGCCGTCCATTCCCGCGCTGAAGCAGGCTTCCCGGTCGTGACGCATCGCGTGGGCCGTCACGGCGACGATCGGAATCCGGCCTCCGCTACGCGCTCGCACGTCTGCGCTGCGAATGTTTCGAGTCGCCTCGATGCCGTCCATTTTCGGCATCTGGCAGTCCATCAATACGATGTCGAAACCATCGGCGGCCTTCTGCACGGCGATCTCGCCATCGGTCGCCAGCGCGACATCGCACTCCAGCGATTCGAGCAGGGCCATGGCCACCTCCTGGTTGACCTCGTCGTCCTCCGCCAACAGCACGCGCAGGTTCAAGGGGCTGAGATCGAGGGCTCGCCTCTCCGCCGGGCCCTCGCCCGCGTGTTCCGGAGCCTGCTCTTCCACAATCTCGGCAGGAATTGTGAACCAGAACCGCGAGCCCCGCCCAGGCTTGCTCTCGAGGCGCATCTCGCCGTCCATCAGCTCCACCAGCTGACGCGCAATCGCGAGGCCCAGGCCGGTGCTGCCGTGCTGGCGCGTCATCGAGCCATCCACTTGGGTGAAGGAGTGGAAGATGCGGTCCTTTTCCTCTTCGGCGATGCCAACGCCCGTGTCGGCAACCGCGAACTCGAGGCGACAGAAGCCCTCGGCCTCGTCCGGATGGCCAAGCCGCGTGACACTGATCGTGACCGAACCTTCCTCGGTGAACTTGACCGCATTGCCAACCAGGTTGGTGAGAACCTGGCGCAGGCGCACCGGATCCGAGCGAATCGCAAACGGCACATCGTCAGGTACGTGAGTAACCAGCTCGACCCCCTTGCGGGCCGCAGCCTCAGCAACGACGTCGATGACCTCGCTCACGGCTTCACTTACCTGGCAGGCGCTCGGCTCGAGTTCGAGCTTGTGGGCCTCGGCCTTCGAGAAATCGAGGATGTTGTTGATGATACCGAGCAGCAGCTCGGCGGAGCGATGGGCCGTGCTCGTAAAACCGCGCTGGCGCTCGTCGAGTGAGGTCTCGAGCAGCAGCTCCGTCATGCCCAGCACGCCGTTCATCGGTGTGCGGATCTCGTGGCTCATGTTGGCCAGGAACTGGGACTTGGCGAGGCTCGCCTCCTCCGCCTGGCGCGCCAGCTCGACCGCCTCTTCGGTACGGGTCTCGAGCTGCAGGGTGCGCTCACGAACCTGCTCCTCGAGATCCCGCCGGTGCCCCTCCAGCTGCCCCCGATAGTCGCGCAGCCGCTCAATCATCACGCCGAGGCCGCGGGCCAGGTGCCCAACCTCGTCGCCTCCGCCCACATCGACCTGACGATCGAACTGTCCGGCAGCGATATCGCGCGTGACGGCGGCAAGCCGCCGCATGCGCGCGGTGAGCCCTCGGCTGCCAATCCAGCCGAGGCCGGTCAAGACCAATACCAGGATGCCGGCGGCTGCGAGCGCCGCGCGAGAGGGCATCGTGGAGGAGAGAGTGCCGGGAACGCGGACGCCGACCTGCACGAAGCCCAGCTCGCGCGGCAGCGGGCGGCCCACCGGCTGCGCCGCCCGAAGCGTGTCGTCGGCGATCACGGGAACGAAGAGATCCACCATATGATGCTTGGGACCCTCCGCCCATCGAATGGGCTCGGGGCGAAGGCTGCGCTGGCCGATATCGCGCACGCGATCCGGGCTATCCGCCACGGCCTGGAAGGCCCGTTTTGCGACGACCTGCTGGTCGGGATCGAGCACCCGCGCGTAGGCCAGGTCACCGGCGCGCCCGAGGTCCTCGAGCGCGGCCGCCATGGCGGAATCACGCGCAATCCCCTCCTCCGCGGCCAGCAGTGGTGCAAGTCGCCTGGCGATGCGCACGCCGCGAGCCTGTTGGGCTCGGGCGGCGTCTTGGACGCGGATGTCCTGCTCGAGCCAAGCAGTTCCGAGGATCGCGGCCATCACCAGCAGCGCGACCAGCAGCGCGAATTTCGCTGCCAAACTGCTGCGCATCAGAAACGGCTGCACCCGATCGGGCTGAGCTTCGTTCATGCGTGCTCGGCGGGCCGGATCGGCCTCATCTCGAGGGCCGGTGCCCGCACGTCAGGCCTGGTCTCGCCGGCCAGATTCCAGCAAGACTGCATTCTGGCCCCGACCCTCGGCCCGCCTACACGCCCTCCTCCGAAAACTATGCCCGACATCGCCTCTCCCCGATCGCAGCCCGTAGCGGGCCGCACCGTAGGGCGCATCGGTTTATCGCTAAAACGGCTGAAGGCCATCGAAATCAGCGCCGGGGAAGACGCTCAGGTCCGGCCGCCTTCCAGTCGAAGAGATGGGCTCGATCACTTTCTTCCGGAGGGCCTTTGGTGCCCGCGTCCCTTCCTCCCTGGATGCAATCGCCCCGCGGCCTGATCGCGGCCAGCGGGTTGCTACTGACACTGCTCGTGGCCGTTCCGGCCTTCATTTCGACGGACCGGAATCTGGGCGAGCGACCCATACGACCGGAAGCGGTTGAGACGGCCCCGGTGGCTGACCGGGAAGCGTCGGACCTGCCCGTTCCGTCGCAGGACGGCTGGCTCTCTGCCGGTGCCCCGGCCGGCACCTCCGAGACCGGATCCTCCGGTCCGGACGGCGCGTTGGACTGCCTCGTCCAGCCGTCGAAGACCGTCGCCATCGGCAGCCAGACCCTCGGCCTGATCGACGCGATCCACGTCGAACGAGGCGACGCGGTGGAAGAGGGCCAGATCGTCGTCGAACTCGAAGCGGGGGTCGAGACCGCCGCCGTCGATGTAGCGAGCCTCCGAGCCGGCCTCCAGGGTTCGGTGCGCGCCCACGAGGAAAGCTTCGCCCTGAGTGCGAAGCGCAAGATGCGTGGGGCGGAACTGTTCGAGAAGAGTGCGCTCTCCGTGGACACCCGCGAGGAGCTCGATACCCAGGCGCGCATCGGCGAGCTGGAGCTACTGCAGGCAAGAGAGGCCCAACAGCTCGCGGGGCTCGAACTCCGGCAAGCCAGGGCACTGCTCGCCCGGCGCACATTGCGCGCCCCGATCTCCGGCGTCGTGACCGAGCGCCTGCTGGAGGCGGGCGAGGTCGTGGATGAGGAGACGATCCTCAAGATCGCCCAGATCGATCCCCTTCGCGTCGACGTGCTCATGCCCGCAAGCCGCTACGGCAGCGTGCATCTGGGCATGCGGGCCACCATCGAGCCGGAGCTTCCGGTCGATGCGAGTGTGGTCGCCAGAGTTGCGATCGTCGACCCGATCATCGATGCCGCAAGCGGCACCTTCAGCGTGCGACTGGATCTCCCCAACCCGGATGGCCAGATCCCGGGCGGACTCCACTGCACGGTGAAGTTCCTGGACGACTAGCGCGGTGGGTTCGCTCGGACCGATCTTCCGCATCAGCTTCGGGCTGGTATTGCTGACGAGCACCATCCTGATGGGTCTCGACCTGACGGGCTGGATCCCGAGCGTCGAGAACCGCGACACGGCGCTGCGTATCCACATCGCGGAAATGGTGGCGGCCCAGGCCACGATCGGCATCGAGCGTGGCGACCTGCGTTCGGCTCGTGCCGCGTTGCGGGTGGCTGTGGAGCGGAACGACGAAGTCATCTCCGCCGGTGTGCGAGCCGCCAACGGAAGACTGATCGTCGATGTGGGCGAGCATCTCGAGCTCTGGAATCCTGCCGACGACGAGCGCTCCAGCGCCGATCATATGCGGATCCCGCTGTACCGGAACGGCAAGCAGTGGTCGACCATCGAACTCCGCTTTCGGGAGCAGGTCGGCGACGGCCTGCTGGCGAGCCTGTGGAACCACCCTCTGCTGCGCATCCTGGTCTTCGTCGGCGTGCTCGGCTTCTTCGCCTACGGCTTCTACATGCGCCGAATGCTCCGCCACCTCGACCCTTCTGCCGTGATCCCCACCCGGGTCCAGGCCACCCTCGACGTGATGACCGAAGGTGTCGTCGTGATCGACCCAAGCGATGACGTGGTGATGGCCAACGAGGCCTTCGCAACGCGCTTCGGGCTCCGGCCCGTCGACATGATGGGACGCAAGGCCTCCTCCCTCGGCTGGAGAGATCACCAGGGAGACGAGGTAGAGGGAGAGCTTCCGTGGCTGCGCGCAATGCGCGAAGGCGAGGCCTTCGTCGGCGAGACCCTCACGTTGAATCGCAGCGCCCGGGAGCGGATCCTGCTCACCGTGAACGGTGCTCCGGTGCTCGACGGTTGGGGCCTTCCGACTGGCGCCATCGTCACCTTCGACGACGTCACTGAGCTCGAGGAGAACCGCAACGAGCTACAGCAGGCACTGACCGAGCTCGAGAAATCTCGCGACGAAATCCGCCTCCAAAACGAGGAGCTCCAGCAGCTCGCCCGCACCGACCCCCTGACCGGCGCCGCCAACCGACGCAGCTTCATGGAAGACGTGGAGCCCCTCTTTCGGACCGCCCGCGCCGAGGGTGGTGAGCTCGCCTGCTTGATGGTCGACATCGACCACTTCAAGCTCGTCAACGACGAGTACGGGCACCTGACGGGCGACGAGGTCATCTGCCGCGTTGCCGACGGCCTCACGACCCAGCTCGGCGGAAGCGGCATCGTCTGTCGCTACGGCGGTGAGGAGTTCTGCATAGCCCTCCCGGATTCTTCCCTGGAAGAGGCGGAGGCCTTGGGCGAACGTGTCCGCCGCCAGATCGCTGCCCCGGGCTTCGCGAGCGTTCCAGTCGCGGCAAGCCTCGGGGTCGCCTCGGTGCGCGAAGGCGCAGACAGCCTGACCGCGCTGATCGACCAAGCCGACCAGGCGCTCTACTTCTCCAAGGAGAACGGGCGCAATCGCCTGACGCGTTTCGACAAGATCTAGACGAACTATTCCGCTGCCCCCGCGAACGCCAGCGCGCGTTCCAGCTCTACCTCACTGCGAAGTAGCTGCGCCCGTTGCTCCGCGTGCCCGCTCTCTACCCGGCGCTGCACCCAGGCAACCCACGCGCGCGCGAGCAGTCCTGCGCCGGGCCAGGCCTGCCGCAGGGCCCGCTGGAGGAGACGGACCAGCCAGGCCGGGCTCCGATCTGCGATGAACCCGTCTTCGATCGAGAGCACCTGTTCGAAAGAGCCCGCGTCGCCCTGTCGACCGCAGCGCCCGAAGAGCTGACGATCAATCCGGCGTGCTTCAGCGCGTTCGACCGAGAGGACGTGAAGGCCACCGCTCTGCTCGACGTCCTCCGTAACGCGGATGTCGGAGCCGCGCCCCGCCATGTTGGTGGCAACGGTGATCCGGCCGCTCTCTCCAGCGCGGCCAATGATCTCCGCCTCGTCGGCGTTCTGGAGCGCGTTGAGGAGCACGTAGGGAAGACCAGCTTCGGCAAGCGTCCGTCCCAGGTCCTCGGAGGAGCGGACGGAGGCGGTGCCCACCAGCACAGGACGGTCCTCGGCAAGCAGGGCGCGCAGACATCCGACCACAGCAGCCCATTTTTCATGGCGGGTGGGCAGCACGCGCACGCCCCGGTCGAGCCTGAGGGTCGGGAGTCGTGGCTCGATCCGGATCATGGGCAAGCCGTAGACGTCCTCGATCTCCCGGCTCACTTCGCGGCCGGTGCCGGTCATGCCGCCGAGCCGCAGGTAGCGCCTGTAGAACTGCTGGTAGCTGATCCTGGCGATCGTCTCGCGCTCGCCAGAGATCTCGCAGCCTTCCTTCAGCTCGATCATCTGCTGCAGGCCGCCTTCCCAGCAGCGGTCCGGCATCGAGCGGCCGGTCTGGGCATCGACGATCTCCAGCTTGCCGTCCCGGACGACGTAGTCCTCGTCGCGGACATAGCCACGCTCGGCCGTGAGAGCCACCCGCACCAGCTCGGCGCGACGCAGGGGAGCGTTCCAAAGGCCTCCGTAGCCCTCCGAGAGCTCGCCGATCCGGGCGCGGCCGCTCTCCGTCACATCAGCACTACGGCCGTCGGGGGACAGGCGGTAGTCCTGGTCTTCCCGGAGCCGCGCAGCCACACGGGTCGCCTGGCGCGCGATCTCCTCGAGCCCCGGTGCGGGCACGTTGCGTGAGAGGATGAGAGGCGTTCGGGCTTCGTCGACGAGCACGCTATCCGCCTCGTCGACGATCGCATAGCAGAGACCGCGAAGCAGCAGCCCGGCGCCCTGCTGCCCTTCCTGCTGAAGACGCTTCACCTCGCCGCGCAAGGCCTCACTGCGGTTGGGTCGAGAGAGACGATCCCGCAGGTAGTCGAACGCGATCTGCTTGTTGGTCACGTAGGTGATGTCGCAGGCGTAAGCGCGGCGGCGGATCTCGGGATCGGGATCCCGATCAACCACCGTTCCAACGCTTAGCCCCAACGCACGGTAGAGAGGCCCCATCGCCTCGGCGTCCCGCTCGACCAGGTAATCGTTCACCGTGATTACGTGGACCGGAATCCCGGCCAACGCGGCCACCGCAGCGGGTAGCGTGGCCGAGAGCGTCTTACCCTCCCCCGTGTCGAGCTCGACGAGCATGCCGTGCAGCATGCCCATACCTGCCATCAGCTGGACCTCGAAATGGGCCATGCCGAGCTCGCGCCGGGCCCGCTCGCGCACCAAGGCCAGCACCTCGATCAGCGGCTCGCCAGCAAGCGCGCGGCGAAGGGCGGGACGAACTTCGACGAGGCGCCGCGTGAGTTCGTCGCAGGACATCCCCACCAGGGCGTCGGAGCGGGCAATCACCTCACGTGCCCTGGCCCGGAGTTCCGCGACGCCCGGCCGTTCGCCGCGCGCTCGCTCCCATAGCTGGCTCAGCTTGCGCTCGAGCCGCGGGGATCGCGGCTCGACGCGCTCGGGATAGCCCCCGTGAAGGACGCCTGGCCGGAAGAGGTCAGACACGCAACCGGTCCATGAACAGACGCCGAGCAGCGCGGATCGCCCGGAAGCCTACTGGCTCGCTGCCGTGGTCAAAACGCACGCGGGCGCGGCTGCCGAGGCCGGGCGCCTGTGCGCCGTCGGCGAGCTGGACGTCGAACTGAAAGAGCGCCTCGAGAGCGGTCAAGCCCTGCTGGTCGCGACTATCAACGGCGAGGCCTCCGCCGCCGGCAGCTCCGAGCGCAAGGCTCGGCAACCGATCCGTCGCCTGGGGAACCTCTCGCTCGAGGCTCGCAGCGATCGAATGACCGATGCCAGGCAGGCGTACGCTCACCGCCTCGGTGGAACCGCGTACCCAGGCCGCGTCCTCTTGCTGCACCACGACACGAATCGTGGAAGGACCGTCCACGTCGAGGTAGCCGATCACGGCGCCCTTCTCGAAGAAGCGATCGGGCAGATCCTCGACCCGCGGCAACACGAAACGACCCGCCACCTCGGCTCGTACGATCCCCTCCCCATGACGCTCCCGTGCGCGGGCCAGCTCGGCGCGCACCAAGGCCAGCTCTTCCCGCGCCACCTCTGCGCCGACCCGATCCCGGAGCAACCTCGATTCAACCCGCGCGCGCGCCTCGCGTTCGCGAGCCTCGAGGACGCGAACCTCCGCGGCCATCAGATCGTCGTGGATCTCAAGCAGCGGTGTGCCGGGCTGCACAGCGCTGCCGGGCGCGGCGAGGATCTCTACGACGACCCCTGTAGCTCCTGCCTTCACCTGCGCTTGCTCCGGCAGCCAAACGACCCCGTCGCTCACCGTCCACATCGGGAATGGCAACACGAAAAGCACCAGCAGCACACCGGCGATGGCAGCGACCGCGCGACCGGCTGCCTGCAGCGGCCGCTCGCCGATCCGTGGATCGTGGCGCAGCATGATCACACCGCGTGCGGCCGGCACGACGACCTGCAGTAGCAGCGACCAGATCGCAAGTGCGACACCCACGCTGAAGAACTTCCCGGCGATGAACAGCGCGATCGTAACCGTCAGGATGATCCTGTAGACGAAGGCAAGCACTGCGTAGGTCGCAAGCCAGGGTCGCTCGCCGGGTGCCATGCCCACAGGCCGGCGCTCTGGCAGGCCCAGGAGCCGGGTCTCGGCGAGGTAGCGCAGGTACTTGTTCGCGCGGGTTGCCAGGTTCGGGATCTCGAGGGCATCGGCAAGGACGTAGTAGCCGTCGAAGCGGATCAGAGGGTTGCCGTTGAAGAGCAGCGTGGAGATGCCGCCAATGGCCATCACCTGGAAGGCGGCCAGCTTGACGATCCCGGGCGACACGGCGAGCCAGAGGAACAGCGCCAGCGCGGCGAGCCCCAGCTCGACGATCACGCCGGCAGCACCCACCACCATGCGCGCGCGCTTGCTCGGAAAGGCCGCAGTGGCCGACGCATCCACGTAGGGCACCGGCATGCCGAGCAGCAGCATCAGACCGATTTCGTGGACCGGCGCACCCCAATGCTTGGCAGCGAAAGCATGGCCGAGTTCGTGGAGCGCCTTCACCAGCGGGTAGAGCAAGACCAACATCACCACGCTCTTCGGATCCCAGAGTGTGTCGCGAGTGTAGGCGACCAGGGCATCCATGTTGCGCAGCGCCATCACTGCCGCCATGGCTACGAGTGCACACCAGCTGAACCAGGCAATGCGCGTGAAGAGCGGAGCGACGCGCTGGTGATGGCGCTCGAGCCAGGCATCCGCATCCCACAGCGGCAGGCGTACATAGAGCGGATTCTTGAAGCGCTGGCCGAGCCCATGCTGTTTCTGGTGTTGAACGTTGCGGGCGAAGAGCTGGCCGGTGTCCGGCGGGACGTCGCAGAGCATCGTGTCGGCGCTGTGGAGCTGGGCTAGCAACGTGATCATCTGGCCTTGATTTGGCGCGTCGTCGCCCAGATGGTCGAGAGCGGCGGCCCAGATCTCCGCCACACTGCGCTCGCCGTCCATCAGCGAGATCACGTAGTGGGCGGTCGGCGCAAATCGGTGCTGCTGCGGGGAGACCGGATTTTCGAGCACGTACCAGCGCTGCCCGCGATAGACGTGGCGATGGATGCGAACGTGGGTGCGCAACCGCGGCCGCAGCTCGGCGACCCGGTACCAGAACGGACTGAAGAGTCGCTCGCCCACTAGGGAACCCAGGCCCACCAGGCCATGCGCAGCCAATCGAGGGCCGAGTGGGTCCAGATCCAGAGCAGGCTGCGGCGTCCCACGTCGATCTTGGCCACGCCGTCCATGCCCGGCCGAAGACCGCTGCCGTCGCCCTCGAGGGCGGCCTCCACCCGGAAGAAGCTGCGTCCCTCCTCGGCGCTGGAAATCGGCGTCACCCGACGCACGATGAATGGCCTCGCCTCGCCGGGTAGCGCCTGGAGCGTGAGGCCGCCGACCTGGCCCGGCTCGACGAAGCCGATGTCTTGCCCGTCAACCTCGAGAGTGATGCGGTAATCATCCTGGGGCGCGACCTCGAACAGCACCTCACCCCGCTCTACCGGCGAGCCCAGGGACTGGGAAAGATCGCCGCGCGTGATGACGCCGTCGAAGGGAGCCACGAGCCGGGTGCGGCGGCGTTGCTCGATGATCAACGCCAACTCCGCGTCCGCCTGCTCCACCTGGGCCTGGAGGATACGCACTTGGGAACGATCACGTTCGGCCATCGCGGCCCGTAGCTCCTTGCGACGCTGCTCGCGCTTCGCCTCCCACTTGCGCGCTTCGAGACGCAGGTCGGCGTCTTCGAGAACGCCTAACACTTCGCCCTTTTTCACGACATCGCCGGCCCGGTAGCGGCTCTCGGCCACGTACGCCTGCATCGGCGAGACGATCGCGCGTTGCACGATGCCCTCGAGCTGGGCGGGGGCAGCGATGCGATGGGTCGCGGGCAGGAGCGCCAGTGCGAGAAGCAGGAAGACTCCGAGGCCGAGTGTCAGACGAACATTCAGACGCTCGAGGCCTAGCGCATCAGGGAGGTCCTCCCGCAGGAGCAAGCGGACGCGCTCGCCGAACGACGCCTGATCGCGGTGGCGTAACCCAAGCACCGGGGCGAGCAGCGACACCAGCTGCTCGAGCCAGGCAAGGGTCCCCTTCGGCGGTCGCTGACCCGGGATGAACTCCACCAGCAGTGCGCCGGCTAGCGTTTCGTCATCCCGCAGGGGGAGGGTCCACACTCTCGCCAGGGCTTGCTCGTCGGCCAGGCGCCGATGGGCCGCAACCGCCAGCTGCGCCCCATCTTCGGGCGCCGGATAGACGATCACTGCATCCTGGTCGATGGCCTCCTGCATGGCAGCGACGATGTCACCTGCCAGACGCGAGCGGACGTCTAGCTGCGCCGTGTTGGAGACCGCGTCGAGCACGAGTTCATTGCCCTGGAAGCGCCCGAGACTGACCCGCTCGCAGCCAAGTTGGTGGGCGAGTTCGGTGGCAATGACGAGCGAGGTTGCGGAGACGGGACGGGATTCGAGCGCGACCGCGAGCAGATCGAGGGTACGTGCAACGTTCGGACTGCGGGCGCTCCGTCCCTTGGAGGCCTTGTCGCGCGGACCCTCCAGGCTCGAAGCCCAGCCCAACCAGCCGAGCCCGATGCGCAGGACATCGAGTGTTGCCGCCTGCTCGCGGGGGGTAGCACACGGGTGCTCCACCACCGCGGCCACATGCAGGCCACCGTACACTCCGGGCGCCGCAAGGAGGTCCTTCTCTTCGCCGCCCTTGACTACGGCGCGGGTTGCAGCCAGGGCGGCCGCGGCGGCGGGCCGGTGGCCTTCCGGATCGGGCAGGCCCAGTCCGAGGCCCGGGGGATGGATCGCGACCAGCTCCAGCGGGGCCTCCGGCGCCTTTCGCACCCATAAGGTGCCGCGAGCCGAACGGCCTCCAGACTCACACTGCCGGCTGAGCCAGGCTTGAAGGATGGGCTTCATCGCTCATTCCATCGGCAAGCAGGCAGGGTTTCGTGAGTCTTTCTAGGGAGTTGAGAGCCATTTGCGCATTTTGAAGGGTGCTTTTCAACACGTTTCGATCAAGGGCTGCCGTTGGGGCTCCGATGAGGGAGGAAGCTGGTCACTCGTCTCGTAAGGACTTGGCTGACACGGCGGGATTCGTCCGAGGAGTGGCCCATGGCCCGTCGCAGAGGTCATCAGAAGAAGCCGCAGCCGGAGCAGCCCTCCGGCTGCCCGCGGCTCGAGGCCCTCGAGCCGCGGGTCCTGCTCTCGACCTTTACCGTCGCTCTCGACGCCGATGCGCTCGACGGCACGCTACACAGCGCTGACACAGGAACCGGTGCGATCGAATTCCGGCTCGACGAGACCAACCTCACGGCTTCCATGGAGCAGGCAGTTGCGGAGCGCCGTATCGAGCTGGTCTTCGTCGATACAGGCGTCGAGGGCTACGAGGCGCTGGTCGACGATCTGCGCTCGTCGAGCTCCGAGACCCGCAGCCTCGAAGTCTTTCTACTCGATCCCGAGCTCGACGGCATCGAGCAGATCAGCGACATCCTGGCCGATTACGAGGGCCTCGACGCAATCCACATCATCTCCCACGGCAGCGAGGGAGCCGTGCAGCTGGGCGACGTCCAGATCTCGGGCACGACGCTTTCGAGCTACGAGAGCGCCTTGATCGGCTGGGCCGACAGCCTCGCCGAGGACGCCGACCTGCTCTTCTACGGATGCGACCTGGCGGGGGGCGAGAACGGCGAGGCGCTGGTCGGCTCCATCGCGAAGCTCACCGGCGCGAACGTCGCGGCGAGCGCCGACCTGACTGGCGCCGAGGCGCTAGGCGGCGACTGGGATCTGGAGTACGCAACCGGTCGGATCGACACGGATTTAGCCCTCGGCAGCGAGACCCGATCCGAGTGGACCGGCGTTCTGGCCGTCAACACGGCCCCTGTCAACACCTTACCCAGCGTCCAGAGCATCGATGTGGGCGCGACCCTCGTCTTCTCCGCCGCCAACAGCAATCCCATCTCGGTCAGCGACGGCGATGCCGATGGCGCCGACGTGGAAGCGACCCTGAGTGTCGGCAACGGAACGCTGAACCTGGCGCAGACGACCGGCCTCGCTTTCTCGACCGGAGATGGAGCCGCCGATGCCGCGATGACGTTCACCGGCACGGTGACAGACATCAATTCAGCTCTCGACGGATTGTCGTATAGCTTCGACATCGGCTTCAACGGCACGGATACCCTCACGCTCACCACCCAGGACCTGGGCAACACGGGAACTCCGCCGCTCGATCAAGATGCGAACATCCAGGTGAAATACACCTTTGCGGTGGACGGGACGGACGAGATCGGTTCGAACGACGCGACCCTCGTCAACGGGGCGTCCGTCGTGGTCGATGCGGAGCGGGGATCCGTTCTCGACCTCGATGGTTCCGACGACTACGCCTCCGTTCCCGTCGGCGTGACCAGCGGCCTGTCCCAGTTCAGCTTCAGCTTCTGGGTGAAGACCACGGAGAGCGGGACGGCCGGGAACTACTGGCAACTGCCGACGCTGATGGGAATCGAGACGCCGGGGTTCGGTACCGAGGACTTCAGTGTCACGACGAACGCTGGCTACATCGGTTTCTGGACCGGGCTCTCGGGTGCGACCGACGACAACTATCTTTCGACGACCACCCAGATCAACGACAACAGCTGGCATCAGATCACCGTCTCGAACGACGGCTCCAACGCAAGTCTCTACGTCGACGGCGCGTTCGAGGCCTCTCTGCAAACGGGAAACGGGCTGGATGCGTACAGCGTGTACATCGGCGCCCAGGACAGCAAGGGAAATGACAAGAACCACCACCAGGGCCAGTACGACGACGTCCGCATCTTCGACCGGGCGTTGACGACGCTGGAGGCCGAGGAACTCTACTCAGGGCTTCGGGACACCGACACGGTGACAATCCAGCACCGGCCCACGGCCGCCGACAAGACCGTATCGACCTCCGAAGACACGGCCTACACGTTCCTGGCCAGCGACTTCAACTTCGCCGACGTGAATGGCGACAGCCTCACCAAGGTGAAGATCACCTCACTCGAGAGCAATGGCGCCTTGCAACTCGGTGGCTTCGATGTCGTGCTCGATCAAGAGGTTGCGATCAGCGATATCGATGCTGGCAACCTGAAGTTCATCCCAGCACCCGACGAGAACGGATCGGGATACGACTCCTTCGAGTTCGAGGTTCACGACGGCACCGCCTACAGCAGTTCCGCCTATCTCATGACGTTGAACGTCACGCCAGTGAACGATGCGCCGGTTGCGGTGGACGACGCCGATACCGTTCTCGAGGGCGGCAACGTCACGATCGACCTCGCCGGCAACGACACCGACGCCGACGATGGCCTCGACCTCAGCTCGATTGCCATTGTGAGCGCACCTGCCAACGGCTCCGTGTTGGTGAACGGTGACGGCACGATCACCTACACGCACAACGGCTCCGAGACGATCTCGGACTCGTTTACCTACACGATCAAGGATCTCAGCGGCGCGGTCTCCAACACGGCCACGGTCGATGTCACGATCGACCTGATCAATGAGGCACCGATCAACACGGTGCCCGGACTGCAGCTGACCGATGAAGGCGTCGCGATCTTCTTTTCCGGTGCCGGCGGGAACCCGTTCTCGATCAGCGACGTCGATGCCGCCAGTGGTGACATGGAGGTCACGCTGAACGCGACCAACGGAACCTTGACGCTCGGAAGCCTTGTCAACCTCGTCTTCTCCGCGGGCGATGGCAGCGACGATGCCACGATGGTCTTCACGGGCAGTGTCGCGGATGTCAACAATGCCCTGGAAGGCATGCGCTTCGATCCTACAGATGCCGGCGCGGCCAGTGTCCAGATCATCACGGATGATCAGGGCAACACAGGCTCGGGTGGCCCCTATATCGCGGACGACACGATCGCCATTACGGTTGGCGAGATCGCTCCGGTTCTGTCGATCTCCGGCGCTCCCACGGTCGTTGCAGGCCAGGCCTACACGCTGACGCTGAGCGCCAGCGATCCGGGGGACGACACGATTTCGGGTTGGACCATCAACTGGGGCGACGGCACGATCGACACGGTGGTCGGGAATCCGCCGACCGTGGACCACGTCTACGCCAACCCGGGCTTCACCTTCAACATCACGGCGTCCGCGACCGACGAAGATGGGACCTACCTGCAGAACGAGCTCTTGGTCGCCGGCAGCGCTTCAGACGCGCTCTATCGATACCAGGAAACCAGTGGCGATTTCCTGCAACAGATCGGGTCTCTGGCCGATGGTCTCGACTATGCCGGTGACGTGACCGTCGGACCTGATGGCGCCATCTACGTCAGCGGCTTGAACTCCGACAATGTCCTTCGCTACAACGCGGCAACTGGCGCCCTTCTTGGCGAACTCGTTACGTCCGGCCTCGGCGGCCTGAATGAGCCGGTCGGGTTGGCATTCGGGCCCGACGGATACCTGTACGTGGCGAGTTCGGGAAGCGACGAGGTGCTCCGATACGACGCAGCGACGGGCGCCTTCATCGATGAATTCGTCTCCTCGGGGAGCGGCAGCATCAACGCGCCTGAGCATCTGCTGTTCGGTCCCGACGGCAACCTCTATGTGAGCGGATACGACTCGAACACGGTTCACCGCTACGACGGGAGCACGGGGGCGTTTCTAGATCTGTTTGTGTCAGCCGGCAGCGGCGGCCTGGATGCGCCCGAGCAGATGGCATTCGGACCGGACGGAAATCTGTATGTTGCCAGCGACGAAAATTCCAACGTGCTCCGCTTCAACGGAACGACCGGTGCGTTCATCGACGAGTTCGTTTCGGCCGGAAGCGGCGGCCTCAGCTTTGCCAACGGCCTGGACTTCGGTCCCGATGGCAATCTCTACGTAGGCAGCTGGTCTACAAACAGCGTCCTGCGGTACCAGGGACCGACGGGCGCCTCGCCCGGCGCCTTCATCGATGAGTACGCATCCGGCGGTGGCCTCGACATGACCGTCTATCTCGAGTTCATCCCTGGGCAGCAGGTAGAGGTGCTCGCGAGTTTGCCGGCGCTGGACCTCGACGCGAACGACGACTCCGGGAGCACGGGCGCCGACTTCAATACGACCTTCACCGAGGATGGCGCTCCGGTGCTCATCGCCGACGCCGATGCAACGTTGACTCATGCGGGCCCATTGACCGCGCTGGACGTGACCATCACGAATCGACTCGACGGCGTACTGGAGACCATGGCGGCTGACACCACGGGGACAAGCATCACTGCCGCTTACGACAGCGGAAGCGGCATCCTGACCCTGTCGGGAGCGGGTTCCGCAGCCGAATACCAGCAAGTGCTGCGGACTGTCACGTACGCCAACAGCTCGCAGGCTCCGAATCCGACGGACCGCACGATCACGTTCGTCGCTGCGGCTGGCGGCAACTTCAGCAACGTCGGTACGACCACCGTCACGATCATCCCGATCAATGACGCACCGGTCGCTGTGGCAGATGCCGACACGGTCCTCGAAGGCGGCAACGTCACGATCGACCTGGCCGGCAACGACACCGATGCCGACGACGGCCTGGACCTCACCTCGATCGCGATCATCGGTGCGCCGGCCAACGGCTCGGTGTTGGTCAACGGCGACGGGACGATCACGTACACGCACAACGGCACCGAGACACTCTCGGACAGCTTCACCTACACGATCCAGGATCTCAGCGGCGCGGTCTCCAACACCGCGACCGTCAACCTGACCGTGACGCCCCAGAACGACGCACCGGTCGCGGTGGCCGATGCCGACTCGGTCAATGAAGGCGCCGCGGTCGTGATCGATCTGGCGGGCAACGACACCGACCCGGACAATGCGCTCGACCTGGGCTCGATCGTCATCACCAGCGCCCCCGCCAACGGCAGCCTCGTGGACAACGGCGATGGCACCCTCACCTACACCC
>JAFDCZ010000268.1 GCA_019312665.1 Deltaproteobacteria bacterium
TTCGACGTCCCTGAAGCCCGGATCACGACAACTCCCCGGGATCTCATGGCCGTAGGGCCGGCGCTGTACGTAAGACGGCGGGCTTCCTCGAGTCGGCAGATGGAGATACCCCGGCAGTCGTCTCGCACTCGCCGCCCAAAGCGATGCTCTGTTCGGCGAAATCGGATCAAATCGCCAAACTGGTTCCAGAGCCGCGCTAGGATTTCCAGCGAACCAGTCCCGGGGGAAACCGGCATGAGCAACTCGACCGTCGAACTCGATCCGCGTGGGCAGGGCCCTGACGCGCCTTGGCATCTCACCGGGAGCCGTAAACCCGTCTTCGATGAGGTCACGCTGACCGAACTCGAAATCAAAGGCGAGGTTCCACGCGATCTGAACGGTCGCTACTTCCGCAACACCGCGAATCCGCAGACCGGTTTCACCGAGCACTGGTTCATCGGCGACGGCATGATCCACGGTGTCGAACTGCGCGAAGGCAAGGCGAACTGGTATCGGAATCGCTGGATTCGCACACCGATGTTCGCGAACCCCGGAGTCGACCGACTCAAGCTCGCGCTCGACCCCGAGAAATTCACCTTCGATCATGCAGTGTCCGCGGCCAACACCCACATCATCGGGCACGGCGGCCGGATCCTCGCGCTCGAGGAGGGCTCGTTTCCCTACGAGCTGACGCCTGAGCTGGATACGGTTGGCGCCCACACATTCGGCGGGAAGCTGGCCGGGTCCTTCACAGCCCACCCGAAGTTCTGCCCGGACACGGGAGAGATGCTGGCCTTCGGATATGCACAGCTGCCCCCCTATCTCACGTACTACCGCGTGGCACCCAACGGAGACCTCATTCAGAAGGAGGAGATCTCGGTGACGGGTGCGACGATGATGCACGATTTCGCTGCGACCCGGACGCACGCGATCTTCATGGACCTGCCGGCGATTTTCGACATGGAGCTCGCGATGCAGGGCGGGATGCCGATCCGTTGGAGCGACGACTATCCGGCACGCTTCGGTGTCATGCCCCGCGAGGGACGCGACGCCGATGTGAAGTGGTTCGACGTGGACCCCTGCTACTGCTTCCATACGTTGAACGCCTATCACGACGGCGAGGAGGTGGTCGTCTTCGGTATGCGGGTTCCGGAGATCTGGCGCGACTCGGCCGCGATGGACATGAGCGTCACACCTCCGAAGGAGGATCAGCCGCGGCTTCATGAGTGGCGTCTCAACATGACCTCCGGTGCCGTCAAGGAGCGCTACCTCGACGACGAACCGGCCGAGTTCCCGAGGATTTCCGACGCCGTGCAGGGTCATCCCATGCGCTACGGCTACGCGCTGGGAATCGGGGACCCGACCGGAGCCGCGATGGGTGGAAAGGTGAACAAGTACGACCTGAGGAGCGGCGCGACCCGGGAGTCTCACATCTTCCCCGCCGGTCACGAGCCGGGCGAGTCCGTGTTCGTGGCGCGCGAGGGCGGAACCGCTGAGGACGACGGCTACCTCATGACTTACGTCTGGCAGCCCGAGACCGACACCAGCTACATGGTGATCCTCGACGCCGCCAACGTGGCCGATGAGCCGCTGGCGGAGATCCACGTGCCCCGGCGGATCGTGTCCGGGTTCCATTCGAGCTGGATCCCCGACCCCCGCTAGGCGGTTTTCGATGACCGAGAACCTCCCGTCTTGACAACTCTCCGGCGATCTCACCGCCAATATGCCCGACCTGGGCAGAAGCACTGGCCGGCGTCAGGAGCAGAGCCGCGGCCAGGGAACCAGTACGGATATCCTCGTCAAGCCAGCCCCCTCGCTTCTCGAGCTGAGCGCACCGAACACGGCCAGCATCATAGCCGCGGATCGGACATCGGGATCGCGCGTCGGCCCTCTACGCGGGGCCTGTTCAGGGAGCATGCGGAACCCGCCGCAAGGTTCGACCCCTTCGGGCGCTGCGCGCTCGAGCCACGGATTAGTCCCGGTCGAGCGCCTCACGGACCTTCGCAATCAGGCCAGCCTCGCTAGCCGAGGAGATCGAAGTGGTTCCTGGGAACCAGATCCTACGATGGATCCCCCCAGTTGCTGCGAGGAGCAGTCGGCAGGCGATGGTGGGCTCGGAAACGAAGGCCGTGCCGAAGATGATGTTTCAGTGTACGACTACGGCCTTTTCACCGTGAACATCTGCCCAACGCCCAGCAGCGGGTCGCTGCCTACCTCGCGAGCGACGTCAGGAGATAGCTCGCTACCTTCCCCACCACGACGCCCCGGTAGCTCAGTTGGATAGAGCGGCTGCCTTCTAAGCAGCGGGTCGCAGGTTCAAGTCCTGCCCGGGGCGCCACGCAAGTGGTTGTTGTGAAAGCGCTTGTTGTGCAGGCCGCGGTCGAGTTGGCAGGTGCGACCGGCAAAGCCTGCGCCAGTGCTGCAACGGGCGACCGACGGCGCTCATATGGACCTGGACAATGCTTACATGGCTCGAGTCGAGCATCATCGGGTTCATCGGGGGCGTAATATTCATCCGCTACGACACGGACCAGACGGGCCCGTTCGTCGAAGAAATCAGTGACAGCTACGGCCGCCAGATCGCGACCCGGATCGCGGGCGCGCTGGCATCCTGGACGCCTCCACCTTCGGTGCCCGCGGAAGTTGGTGCCAGCCCCTGATCGGGCTCTCAGCGCTTCGACCGTGGCGGGGCTTGGCCTCGGCAGCCCGACGCAGCGGAGCCGGAAGAATCGAAGCACCCTGGGATTGGTGGGCTTTGGGCGCCGACTACGACTGAGCAGCCCCTGCGCCCGGCCTGTGGCTCAGAGGTGCTGTCGGCGCCGACGCACGGCTAGCAGAAAGAGTCCGCCTCCCACCAGCGCAAGCGTGGTCGGTTCCGGAACCGAGAGTACCTGCCCCCGGATCTCACCACCCGCGAACGCTGTCGTGTGGAGGTTCAAGTACCAGAGACCGGCCAGGAGATCCGCGGCTTGCCCAGCCGAGAGGGCAGCATTGCCGACGACAGGCGGGCCCGCTACTCCGATGCCCACCTGGGCCCCGGCATTCTGGTTCGGAAGAGCCGGCCCGTGGAAATGCATGAGTGTCGGCGTCCCGAGCAGACCACTCCACGTGACGGACCACGTCAACATATTGGTGCCTGTGTCGAACGTAATCGTCGCGGACCCGGTCCCGGGCGAGCCGGTTCCCCCGCCAGCGTTCGCCTGAGCACCGTTCATAGCAGCGGATAGCGGGACGACTACGGCTGCAGCCGGACCGGCGATGACAATCGCAATGGCAGCTACCTGAATCGACCTTCGCAACCGACTTCTCAACGCAGCACTCAGCATGACAGCCTCCCCTGCCGACCTCGAAGGGGACGCGGCTGATACAATGACGAGAGGGATGCAAAATCGCACCCAGCTCATTACTTGGCCAGTATGGCACAAGCCACCGCCCTCCCGCCGTGCCTGGCTGCCACCGCCCCCTCCCGAGCACCGACACCCTGGACTTCCACCTGGGCGCCCGTGAGCGGGGCTGGCATTGGTCGTGCGCGGCGAAGGTTCCAGGGGCGTGGCCTGGGCAGCCGGGCGTGGTGGAGCCGGAGGGGCCGGAGGCGTAGAGAGCGAAGCTGCTCCCTCTCTCCGAGCGGAAACAACCTTCCTCGGGTTGGGAACGCCGGTTCCACACCCCAGAACCTAGATCGGCAGGCGGCTCGCTAAGTTACCGAAACACAAGGGACCACCCTGCCGGTCCACCCAGGCGTGGATCTTGCAGCACCTTTCGGTACAGCGGGAAGGGCGCGTCGCCGTGGTACGCTGCTTCCCGTAGCAAAGTTGGGAGGATGGGATATGCGCAGTGTCGTGGGCCTCGCGGTTGTGTCGATGCTGCTGATGCTAGGCGGCTCTGCCTACGCTGTGCCCATAACGATCTTCTACTCATTTTCGGGGTCGAACTTCAACCCTGGCTGGAGCCCCAACACGATCGCCGGCGATCTCACGGTTACGTATGATCCGACGGTCAGCGTCACCGCGGGCACCCTCGACTCAATCAATCTCGTAATCAGTGGCCACTCTTTCACAACGGGCGATACGTTTTTCCAATTCGTCGCGCCGCCGCCGATAGCCGGGTCGGACAAGTTGATTGTGATGGGAACCTGTGATGGAGCCGGGCTTGGGTTCAATTGCTGGGACATTCGGCTCGTGATCAACAACGCTTCGAGCGCAACGCCGACGTTGGCACAGTTCTCTTTTACTGCGAACATCCTCGTCCAGCGGGCTGCGACGACGAGATCCGTTTCATCGTCCGTCGTGCCTGAGCCGACCACCGCCCTCCTCCTGGCGGCAGGTATGCTAGGCCTGGCAGCACATCGGCGCAGGCTGAACTAACCCGCCCAGCCTTGACTCGATGCGCCCGGGCGCCGGATCAGGAACCGACGTGGACCTACCTCTGGACGAGGTGCACGCCCGATGCGGTGAAGCCAACGCGCTGTTGCGGGCCCTTGATCGCGTCGGGGTTCCCGTTGCGCGATTCGGACTCGTAGTGCTTGGCCTGCTCTTCAGTCAACGTCTCGACCGCGACCCT
>JAFDCZ010000132.1 GCA_019312665.1 Deltaproteobacteria bacterium
GGCCGCGGCAGGAACGGTCTGGAAGGACATCCAGGGCGCCGCCGAGGGCGCCTACGACCGCACGAAGGCGTGCACGTTCACCAGTTTCGTCGGCTACGAATGGACGTCCAGTGCTGGTACCGGCAAGAACCTTCATCGCAACGTGATCTTCCGCAACGAGCGGGCCCCGGCGCTGCCCATCAGCGTGATGGAAACCGGGAACACCGCTGCCGATCTCTGGGATCAGCTCGAGCGCGAATGTGTCCAGGGCATGCCGGGCTGCGAGGTCCTGACGATCCCCCACAACTCCAACCTGGATGGGGGCTTGATGTTCCAGTCTGCGTCCGAGATCGGTGCGCCGATCAGCGAGGCGGAAGCGCGACGGCGTGCACGTTGGGAGCCCTTGATCGAGATCATGCAACACAAGGGCGATTCCGAATGCATGCTCGGCGGCGATACGACGGATGAGGCCTGTGGCTTCGAGAAGCTCCCGTACGACAGCTTCGGCGCCCAGTTCATCGCCACGGGCGGTCCGGCCGTGCCCCGGCAATTCGTCCGGCATGCGTTGAAGGAGGGCCTTCTGCTCGAACGCCAACTCGGCGCGAATCCGTTCCGATACGGCATCATCGCAAGCACCGACACCCACCTCGGAGCGCCCGGGCGGGTTTTCGAGAAGAACCATCCAGGCCATGGCGGTGCGGGCAACTCCGCCGCGGACGAGCTGCCGCCCGGCCTGCCAGACAACCTCGAGTTCGGCCCCGGTGGGCTCGCTGTGTTGTGGGCCGAAGAGAACAGCCGCGATTCCCTGTTCGCCGCCATGCAGCGGCGCGAGGCCTACGGCACGAGCGGGCCGCGCATCACCGTGCGCTTGTTCGGAGCCTGGAACCCGCCCGAACAGCTATGCGGAAAGGAAGACTTCGTTGCACTCGGCTATTCGAGTGGAGTACCGATGGGCGGCGACCTCCCGACCCGCACTGCGGATGCCACGACTCCTTCCCTCGCGGTCTGGGCGCTCCAGGATCCCGGGCCCGAAGGCGCTCCGGGCGTGCCGCTGCAGCGGGTGCAGATCGTGAAGGGCTGGCTCGACGGGGAGACGACCCATGAGCAGGTCTTCGATGTGGCCGGTGGACCGAACGCCGCCCGTGTCGACCCGGCAACCTGCGAACCGCTCGGGAAAGGCGCGCCGTCCTTGTGCTCGGTGTGGAAGGATCCTGAGTTCGACCCGGCGCAGCCCGCGTTCTACTACGCCCGCGTGCTCGAAAATCCCACCTGCCGTTGGAGCCAACACCTCTGCCTCGCAGCCGGTGTGGATTGCTCGGATCCCAGCACGATCACCGAGGGCTACGAGCCCTGTTGCAGCGAAGACCATCGGCCGGTGATCCAGGAGCGCGCCTGGACCTCGCCCATCTGGTACCGGCCCAGTGAGGCCATCGTGGCCGACGGGGAAAGATGAGCCGCCCTCTGCCGCGCTTCTTGCTGCTCGGATTGGCGCTCTTTCTGGCCGATGCATTCCTGGGCGGTGGCACGAAGGCCAACCAGGCACCGGCGCCGCCGGGCACGCAGCTCAGCGACGATGAGCTGTTGTTCCGCGAGGCCATGCTGCGCGGCTATCACGAGACGGACGGCGTGGTCCGCATGCGCCTCGCCCGCAACATGCGTTTTGCCGGCGCCGACGAAGACCGCAGCGAGGCCGAACTGGTCGACGACGCGCTGGCCCTGGGCATGCACCAGAGCGATCTCGTCGTGCGGCGACGACTGATCCAGAAGCTGAACCTGCTTGGCCGGGAACGGGGCCGCCATCCGGCTCCGACGGAAGCAGAGCTCCAGGCCTACCTGGACGCCCATCCGAAACGTTGGCGCCGGCCGGCGCGCGTCACGGCGACGCAGCTCTTCTACCGATCGGAGGAAGCAGCCGCTGCGGCGTTGGATCACCTGCCCGAAAGCGTCAACCCGGAAGATCCGAGCCTACGCGCCCTGCCCCAGCCGCTCCCGATCCCCTTGCACCTCCCCCGGCATTCGGAACGCGACCTGGCCAAGTTGCTCGGCCCGGAGTTCGCGCAGGCCGCCTTCGCCGCGCCGGACCGTACATGGAGTGGCCCGATCCGCTCGGCCTACGGACACCACTGGGTTTACCTCCACGAGCGAACACCGGAAGGGCCGATCGCCCTCGGTGCGGTACGCACCGAGGTGCGGGAATCCCTGCTGGCCGAACGCGGCGACCGGGCGCTCGCCGCCTGGATCGCGGAACTGCGTACCCGCTACCAGTTGCCCGTTCCGGACGAGTCCTCGCCGGAGGAAGAATCGTGAGAGCGGCTCTCTTTCTCTTCTTCAGCCTGCTGAGCCTGGCGGCACCGGCCTCCGCCCATCGCCTGGCGCCCTCCTATCTCTCTCTCGAGGTCTCGGCGGACGGCAAGGTCGATGTGCTGTGGAAGACGGCCCAGGTGGTGGCCCGGGGTGCCAAGATCGATCCGGTCCTCCCGGAGATTTGCCAGCACCTTGGCGAAGCCGAAGTCCGCGCCGAAGGCACGGCCTGGGTCACACGCATCCGAATGGACTGCGGCTCCGAAGGATTGATCGGGCAACGTATCTCGGTCACCGGACTCGAAGAGAGCGGCACCGACGCCCTGGTTCGCATTGCCTTCGCCGATGGGCGGGAGGTGCGAACCATCCTCACGAAGACGGCCCCGACAATGCAGGTGCCCGAGAAGGAGAGCCGCTGGCGGGTGTTCTCCGACTATGTCCGGCTTGGAGTCGGTCATTTGTTAGGCGGCCCAGACCACCTGCTCTTCGTGCTCGGCCTGATGTTGTTGATGCCGACCTCTCGAAAGCTGCTGGCCGCGGTCACGGCCTTCACCCTGGGCCACAGCCTGACCCTGGCGCTCGCAGCGCTGGGACTCCTCGGGGTGCCCCAGGGCCTGGTCGAGCTGACGATCGCTGGGACCCTCGTGGTGCTGGCCCGCGAGACCTTGCTTCCCCATCCCGAAGCCTCCGCCCTGGTCCGCCGCCCCTGGATCGCCCCAGCCGCCTTCGGCCTGGTCCACGGCCTGGGCTTCGCCGGGGCGCTGGCCGAACTCGGCCTGCCCGGGCATGCCATTCCGCTTGCCTTGTTCGCCTTCAACGTCGGCATCGAAATCGGACAGATCGGTGTGGTGCTGGCGGGCTGGTGGGCCGTCCGGGCCCTCGCTCGCAGGCAGACCTCCCTGCCCCGGTGGCTCGCCGAAGCCCCGGCTACGGTGATCGGAACCCTCGGCGTCTTCTGGTGCCTGCAACGGGCTACGACGTGGCTGCTCCCCTGATCCTACGTCGAGGTACCCGAAGCGGGTGCGATTCGACCCGGCTCGCGAAGAACAGACTGGCCCACACCGCACCCTCCAGCTATCAACCCGCAGTGACCAAGCTCCAGGTGGATTTCGAACATGCCTCCCGCAGTTGGTGGGAGGCCGGCGGCCAGGAGCTCTGGGAGGGTATCTCCGATGACGGCAGCTCCGTCATCCTGGACGACGCCATCGCACAATCGTGGCTCGTCGAGGCAGAGAAGCTGCCCGGCTGGAAGGATGGTCACGAGTACGCTCCCCACCCCATTGCCTCGAGCTCCGTCACCGACGAGGAAGCCGAGCTCGAGTAGAGGTAGAACACCATGGCCGGCACTGAGCCGCTGATCGCCGTCTTCTGTGACTTCGAGAACCTTGCGATCGGTGCACGCCGCTCCAAGCTGGGGCCGATCAAGATCGATCTCGTGCTGAAGCGTCTGCTCGAAAAGGGACGCATCGTCTACAAGCGCGCGTATTGCGATTGGAGCGGCTACCAGAAAGAGGGCAAGGAACTCCACCGCCACGGCGTGGAGATGGTCGAGATCCCCCAGACCAAGATGAGCGGCAAGAACAGCGCCGACATCCACATGGTCGTCGACGCCCTCGACCTTTGTTATGCGAAGCAACACATCGACATCTTCGCGCTGCTCTCGGGAGACAGCGACTTCTCGCCGCTCGTCGCCAAGCTCAAAGAGAACGACAAGCGGGTGATCAGCTGTGGTGTGAAGAGTTCCACCTCGGATCTGCTCGTGAACGCCTCGGACGAGTTCCTCTACTACGACGATCTGGTGCGCGCCGAACGAGGCCGAGCCGAACGAGCGGAACGAGCGACGCCCAAGACCAAGACGGCCAAGAGCAAGACGGGAACCACGAAGGCCCCGGAGCTCACCGATGGCGTGAATCAGGTCTTCGAGATCGTCCAATCCCTGGCTGGCGACTACGACCAGGTATGGGGCTCGATGGTCAAGCAGACGGTCAAGCGCGTCTATCCGGGCTTCACCGAGTCCGCCTCCGGCCACGGCTCTTTCCACGATCTCCTGGAAGCCCTCGAAGACAAGGGCCAGATCGAGCTCGAGTGGGACGACAAACGAGGCAACTACCTCGTCAAACTCCACAGGGCCAAGCGCAGCTGACACCAGCCGGCCCCCTTCCCCCCCCCGGAGGCCGCTTCGCTTCTCTCGCGTAAACAGGAGTCGCCGGGGCTGGGCACAGGCCGGGCGGAATGGCTCGGCCGGGGTTCGGGTGGCCACGTAGGGAGCTGGACGGGGTGTTGCCCTTTGCGGCTTCGCCGCGGGCAACCTATGCGCACCCTGGGCCGTACCTATGCCTGCGCTTTATTTCCGCCCGGCCTGCGACCAGCCCCGGCGAAGCGGTTCCGGTTGCCAGCACGGCCAATCGCGGGGCGGGGGGCGGTCAGCGCGGAAGTAAAAGCGGAGCCGGGCCCGAGAGTACGCGCCCTCAACCTGCGAGCTCGGCAAACCGGGTGCAAGCGCGTTCGAGGGCCTGGTGAGCCATGCAGCGCTGGCCGCCCCCCGCCCCGCGATCCACCACGAGGAGCGAAGCGGCTCCCTCCCGAGGGGTCAACTGCGCAGGTGCTTGCGTCGGCAACTCCGCATCGGGCGCGTGCAGGAAGCGGATGCAACCAGCAAACCACCCCTGATCTTCGGGGTACCACCTCAAGTATGTAGGGTTTCCACCCGATGCGTTTTGGTGACAAGGCTCACTTGCCGGACCTTTGAGCCACCGGAACCACGGAGACCCCCCATGCTTCGCCCCCGCCCCATCTACCTCGCCCTCGCTGGCCTGCTGGCCTTCGCTTTGGCGAGCAGCGCGATCGCCGTACCGATCCTCGACGGCAGCTTCGCCGGCTTCAGCGGCAGTGAGACCGTGATCGACTTCGACGAAGTGGCGCTTACGCCGTGGCAATCCGTCACGACGGAGTTCGCTGGCCTCGGGATCACGTTTTCGCCGAACGTCTGGTTCGAGAACACCCGCAACTTCACCAACTTCGATGGCGCCAGCATGGCCAACTTCCGATCCTCAGGGGCTCCGGGTGGGGCGCTTCCGCCGATCGCGTTCAGCGTCAGCTTTGCGACCTCGATGACGGATTTCGCGGCCTTCTTCGCTTCGAATAGTGGCCAGACCATCACCCTCACCGCGTTCCTGGGTGCCACGCTGGTCGAAACCCTCAGCTTCACCGATGCGGCCTGCTGCAACGGCCATGTACTCGGCTTCAGCGGAATCGGCTTCGACCGCATCGACATCAGCGGCACCAACCTGATCATCTTCGACGAGTTCCACTTCGAGAACGTGGCCGAGCCGGCTACTGCCCTCATGCTCGTGCTTGGCCTCGCAGGCCTCGCGTTGGCGGGTCGTCCCGCGGGCACGCGCAGCCAGGCCTGAGCCGCGCGAGAACGCAGCCCTCGCTCAGTGCCCCAAGGCCGATACGTCCACCTTGTAGAGCTCGGCGACGTTGTCGGCGAGGATCGCGTGGCGCTGCTCGTCGCTGAGGAGCTTGGAATGCTCCGCCAGCATCGCCTGACTCGTGGGCCAGGTGGAATCGCTATGCGGGAAGTCGTTTGCCCATAGAAGGCGCTTCCAGTTCATGAGGTCGGCCACCTTGAAGGCCACCCAATCGTCCTGGAACGTCGTGTAGATGTTCTCGGAGAAGTACTCGGACGGAAGCTTCGAGAGCTTCTGCCCGGCCGGAAGCCAGTAGCGATGGCGTTTGTAGGCATGATCCATGCGGTACATGTAATGAGGCACCCAGCCCGCATCCGCCTCCGCACAGACCACGCGCAGCTCTGGATTCCGTTCGAACACGCCGCCCAGGACCAGCGTTCCCATCACATCCTGGCAGCCTCGCATGATCTGGAGAAAGCCGTTCATCGCCGGCCCGCGGGTCTTGGCGCGGAATGTGTAGTTGCGATCCGTGAGGATGTGAAACGAGAGCGGCAGGCCGAGCTCGATCGACTTGTTCCAGAAGGCGTCGTAGACGGGCGAGTCGTAGTCCTCTACCGCCGGGTCCCCGGGCATCATCACACCTCGTAGGCCAAGGGCGGAGATGGCCTCGAGCTCGGCGATGCCGTCTTCGGGCGAGCGCATCGAGACCTGACCGAGCCCGAGGAGGCGGTGCGGGTGGTGCTCACAATACGACGCGATCCAGCGGTTGTAGGCCTCGAAACAGGCCTTCTTGTAGTCGAAATCACGATGGTTGCAGAGCACCATGCCGACCGTCGGGTAGATGATCTCCGCTGCAACGCCATCCTTGTCCTGCTCCGCCATGCGGGCATCCGGATCCCAACCGCCGGGATGCATGTCCTCGAAGCGCACACCGGTGACGCGCAGCTCCTCGGGCGGCTTCCCCGCCCCCGCCACCAGCCCCATCGGCACCGGCGTCTCCAACCCGTCGATGAAGAAGGCATCGCCGAGCTTTTCGTGATAGTCGAGCCGCGGCGCCCGATCCCGGTATTTCGCATCGATGAAATCGATGTAGGTGTTGGCCGGCTCCGTGATGTGGCTATCCGCCGAGATGCAGAGTGCGCTCATGCCTGTCCCCCTCGCAGAACCCGCCCGGGGAGAGGCCCCTGCGGATCCAGTTGATCCTGACCGTCCTGCCGCAGGACGATTCCATTCACGATCACCGCGTCGATTCCGAACGCCTGGCTGCGCAGTCGATCGGCCCCGCCCGGCTGGTCATGAACGCGCTCCAGAGGCCCGCAGCCCACCGTCGCCGGATCGAAGACGACGAGGTCTGCCGCCATCCCCTCCGCGACCCGCCCTCGATCGACGAGGCCGAAGACATCGGCGGAGCGTGAGGTCAGCAACCGAACGGCTTCCTCGAGGCTCAGCACACCCTTCTCCCGCACCCAATGGCCCAGCAGATGGGTCGAGAAGCAGGCATCGCAGAGCTGACTCGCGTGGGCGCCGGCATCGGACAAGCCCAGCATTGCCGCGGGATGCGCCAGGAGCTCACCGACGATCTCCTCGTCAGCGTTTGCGATCGCCGAGCGGAAGCGTACCTCGAGTTCGCTCTCGAGCCCCAGATCGAGCGCGAGATCCGCCGGATGCACACCGCGCTCGCGCGCCACCTCATCGACGCACCGCTCGGCGAGCTCGGGCTGGCCGGGGCAATCCGCGATCGTCGTGCGGTCCCAGCGCACACCGAAGCCCGTCGGCTCGTCGCGTTCCCGGAAGCGACGACGGAACTCCGGATCCGCATAGATCTTCTTCTTGCCCTCGAAATCGGCAGCGGACACCGGCTGGAAGAGGCGCATCGATTCGAACGGAAACGGCGCCTTCCACTGAAACTCGAACATCAGGGGCCGAGCCGAGACCTGCGGGACAACCTGTACGCCTTCGGCCTGGAGCTTCGAGGCTTGCTCCAGGAAGCCTCGATGGCCCTCGGGACCGAAGGCTCCGCCTAGCAGGGCCGTCCAACTGAAGGGCTTGCCATTTTCCCGAGCGATCTCGGCGAACTGGTCCGTCAAGAAACCCCGCCCGATGGTCGCTTGCACGACGCCATGCTCCGACTCGCCAAGCGCGCCGGCCAGTTCCGCGATCTCGTCGAGGGATGCCAACCGGCTCGGAACCGGGCGTCCTTCGTAACCAACGTGGGTCGGCGCCTTCGATGTGGCAAAGCCCACCGCACCAGCGCGCATTGCCTCGACGACCAGCTCCCGCATCTCTGCGATCTCGGCTTCGGTCGCCTCCCGCTCGGTGGCTTCTTCGCCCATCACATACAGGCGAAGCGGGGTGTGTCCGATCAGCGCGCCCACATTGATCGCCGTGCCGCGCTGCTCGATGGCATCCAGGAACTCGGGGAAACTCTCGAAGGGCCAGTCGTCACCCACACCCAGTCGCAAGGCCTCGAGGGACATACCCTCCACATTCTCCAGGGTTCGGAGAATCAGATCGCGATGGTCTGGCCGTGTCGGCGCGATGCCGAAGCCGCAGTTTCCCACGACGACGCTGGTCACGCCGTGCCAGGGCGAGACCGTCAGCATGCGATCCCAGAAGATCTGGGCGTCGTAGTGGGTGTGGATGTCGACGAAGCCCGGTGCAACGACCCGACCGTCGGCATCCAGGATGCGTTCGGCATCCCGGCCGAGGTCGTCGCCGATTGCGGCCACGCGCCCACCGCGCACGCCCACGTCGGCCCGCCGGGCCGGCGCCCCGGTGCCATCGATCAACAGGCCGCCGCGCACCAGAAGCTCGAACGCTTCACCCATGAGGCTTCCTCCCAGGCCTAGGAGGGTACGCCCGATCGGTCTTCCCCGCCCAGGGCCCTAGGGAGAGGGGTTCTCCACCTCGTCCTGCCCAGCTCGGCCGAGGTAGCGGTACACATACCGCGTCCGGGTCGGCTTGTAGCCCGGGAATGTCTCGAGCAGCTCGAAGAGCGACGGGTCCTCGACCAAGGCCATGTCCTCAGCCGAATGCAAGGCCGCCATCTTCTTGCGCCCGAGGTTCACGAAGAGCGGCCGGTCGCTCGCGTCGGCCTCCTTCATGATCGCCTCGAGCTCGCCCGGCTGTCGCACATAGTGCATGAGAGGATCGTAGTAGTGGGGTACGGACTCCCAGCTCGCGGTGAGGATCTCCTTGTTCTCCGCCGCACGCGGATCCGGGTTGGGACGCGTGAGCGCCACGGATTCGCGAAGCGGAAAGTAGGGCCTCTCGCGCAGGGCATGCCGAGCCGGTGCACCGATCCACGCATGGGCCACGAGCCCGACCACCAGGATGCCCCCTCCAATCGCGCGCAGGCTGCCCTGCCCCCGCTCGCGCGCGGCGAGCCAACTCGCGCCCAATGCCACCAGGGAGACGAGCGAGGGCAGGAAGTTCACAAAGTACCAGGTGTACGTGCGGTCGCCGCGCAGGGCCAGGAAGACCAGGGTCACGGGTGCCGGCAGGAGCAGCGCCCACATCAGGTTGCGTTGCACGCCGCCAGCTCGGGCCAGGCGGAGAGCGCCTGCCCCCAACCCGACCACGATGGCCGCAACCACGGCCGAAACCAGGAAGGGATGGGCAGCGCCAACGGCGGAGAGCTCGGGATAGAGGGGCGCGCCGCCATGATGCCAATCCGTCCCGGCCACCAGATCGGCTCCGACATTCCTGAGGAAAGCGGCGGTGATCCAGACGCGGCGGTGGCCCTCTTCGAGATAGACCAGGAGCTGCGGGAGGAGTGGAGCCATGAGCGGAAGCGCGCTCATCACACCAAGCAGGTTGGCTCCGGCCCAGCGGGTGAGCTGCTGGCGGCGAGGCGAGGGCTCCGGATGCAGACGGATCAGGCTCGCCAGAACGCCCAGGTTGAGAACGACGAGGAACCAGGCCAGGCTGGGCTGCACCCAGAAGAGAATGAACTGCGTGAATCCGAAGCCCAACCAGCGGCGCCAGAGGCCGTGGTGCAGAGCCGACACCGCAGCCGTGATCGTGAGACAGCTCAAACACATGGCCATCGAGTAGCCACGGGCTTCAGCCGCATAGCGCAGCAACCATGGGTGTAGCGCCAGAAGCCAGGCCGCGTAGACGCCGGCCAGGCCGAAGCCGAGCCGCCAGAGCATCCAAGCCACGCTTCCCACCGCGAGAACCCCGAACACGAACGCAGGCATCCGCACCGCCGTCTCGCTCACCCGTCGATCGGGCCTCTTCTCCGGGATCTTCACGGTGCCCCTGGCCAGGATGCTATGCGGCACGTGATTGTTGGGCTTGCGGTAGTACCAGAAGGTGTCGGACCACCGGGCCTTGTCGTAGTGGGGTTCTCCCGTCCGCGAGTCGACGCGCCAGCCACCAGCGATCGAGCGGTAGACACTGGAGACTTCGTCATCCCACAAACTATGAGACAAGCGTGGCGCCGCGAGCACGCCCAAGCTGACCATGGCGGCCAACACCAGCAGAACGCCCAGGCGCTGGGCCGGGCGTCGAGCGAGCTCGGCCACTTCGGGTGCTTCTTTCTCACCCAGCCAACGCGGAACCAGGGCGATCAACAACGCCAGGAGGGCCACATCCACCCATCCGAAGGCCCAGCCGTAGGTGGCCCAGTAGTCCAAGGGTTTGGGGTTGTGGCCGAGCTCGAGGGCCCGGGCAATACCGGCCGACGACGGCGACTCACCCGCAAGGAGGCCCCAGACCACCAGGCCCAGGATCAATGCGAGGGCTATCCGTACGCGGCCCTGACGCCCCTGCAACACTCCTGCTCCCCCCCCGGTTGTACGGGCGCCGATCATACTCATCTGTGGCGGGGGCTCAAGCTTCTACCGGATCCGCGCGGGTCAGTTCTTTCCGATCAGGCTGAAATCCATGGCGAGCTGCCCGGTCATCATGCCAGCCGCGCCGCCACCATCCGTGAAGAAGTTCTCCCCCGAGACATAGCTGGCCGCAGCACTGTTCAAGAAAGCGAGCGGCCAGCCCTGCTCTTCGGCCGTCGAGTTGCGGCCGATCGGCTTGGGATAGGCCGCCATGAACTTCTTCCCCGCCTGCTCTTCGAAGGCCGGCATCATCGGCGTATCCGTGGGCCCGGGGCTCGTGCAATTCAGCCGCACACCGGTTTCTGCGGTCAGCGTTGCAGCCCGACGCAACGTATAGACGATCGTGCACATCTTCGAGAAGGAGTACGCGTCGAACTCGTCCGCGTGCTCCTCGACCCACTGCCGACCCTCGGCGTGTCCGCTGGCCGTCACGAGCGGAAGCACCGCCTCCATCTGGCCGGGGTAGCCCATGCCCGCCGAGGACGAGATGCTCGCAATCGCCCCATCCCGCGGCATGTGGGGCGCCACAGTTTCGACCGTGTGCTTGAGCCCGACGAAGTTCACCAGCATCACGTCCAGTGTCGGAAACGTCCCGGGAAGCCCGGCACAGTAGAACAGCCGGTCGATCGTCCCGGCAGCGGAGACTTCGGCCACCATCTGCTCGATGGCCCCGGCGTCCCGCAGGTCGACTTCCAGGTAGCGCTCGTAACTGAAGCTCGTGGGCTGTTTGATGTCGGCGGCGACGATCGTCCCGCCGAGGCTTTCGATGATGCGAGCGGTGGCCTCGCCCATCCCGGAAAAACAACCCGTGAACAGGCAGCGCTTGCCTTCATAGCTGAACAGGTTCTCCATCGTGATTCCTCCGCGCGTTTTCGCTCGCTCGCGGCGAGCAGGGGTTCATCTTCCGGGTTCTGACGAACCCCCTAGATAGCGCCACACAGCTCGACCCATCGGCGGCGTACCGCCGGGGAGCTCACCCACCAACGCGAATCGCAAGGGGTCATCCAGGAGCGCGAACACTTCGGGACGATGTCTCCGGTTGTGGAAGAGGCGGCCCGAATTGATGTACAACGCCTTCCCCGCGGTATCGGCCTCGCCCATCAAGGCTTCCAACTCTTCGAGCGTGGCCACTTTGAGCATGCGCGGGTCATAGACGATCTTCCGATCGGAAAGCCTCGCAGTGAGGATGCGTTCGTTTTCCTGGGCAACCGGATCCCCCAGCGGGCGGGTGAGTTCGACGGCTTCCCGAGACGGCCGGAAGGATCGCTCCTGGAGGGCCACCCGCGCCGGCTCGGAGAACAGCCCGAAAGTGCCGAGGAAGCCGGCCAGGATCCCAACCGCCGCCGCGCGGGGCGGAACGAGCTTCCCCAGCTGTTGGGCCGCGCCCTCCAGGCCGACGGCCAGGAACAGGGCCAGCCCGGGAAGCGCGTAGACCAGGTACCAGTGATACATGTTGGCCCCTTCCAACCGCCCGACGACGACCGAAAGAACCGGCGGGAGCAGGAAGATCACGGGCAACAGCGGACGGATTCCGTTTTCCCGCAGAAGCCGCACGATTCCAGAAACGACACACAGGAGTGTCGTCGACATCAGCGCAACGAGGAGAACCGGCGAGCCTTGGAAGACGTCGGAGAGCTCGGCATGAATCGGGTCCAGGCCCTGGGTGCTCGGATACCGCCAGGGCATGCCGACGAACAAATGGGTCACCGCGTGTTGGACCCAACGCAGGCCGATCGCATGCGTGCCGCGCGTGCGCTCCAAGTATTCCCCAAGCTGAGCCAGGTTCGGCCCCATGAGCTGGAGGAAAGCCATCGCCCCGAGTGCGTTCACGACAAACCAGCGCTTCAGTTGCGGAAGCAGAGCCGGCGCCCCCCGATGGCTTCGCCAGATCAAGAGCGCCGCCACGACGTTCATCACCGCCACCTGGAACACCAGGCTCGGAAGTGTCCACAACAAGAAGAGCTGGGCTACGCCATACGTCAGCCAGCTTCGCCAGGCGCCCCTATGGAGCGCCTGCAGCATGAGCAACAGGCTTCCCACGAGCAACAGCATCGCGAGCGTGTAGCCCCTGGCCTCCGAGGCGTACTGAACCCACCAGGGATGAATGGCCAGGATGAACGCGGCGAACACGCCGGCTTCGAGGTGCCCTATACGCCACGCCAAGAGCGCAACGACGACGAGCGTGCCGAGCCCCGCCAGAAACGCCGGCATTCGCATCGCGGTTTCACTCGCGAAACGCTTCGGCTCGCCGGTGAAGAGCTGGGAGGCGCGGATGCTCGCGTGGGCCAGCAGCGAGTGGGCCACGTGATTGTTCGGGCCCGGGTAGAACTTCATGATCTCGCCCGGTCCGACCCGCTCCTCTTCGTAGCCGCCGTTTCCGTCCGGCAGCCATTCGCCGTAGATCGACTGGCGAAGGTTCTGGTCCTCGTCTTCGCCGAGGCTCTGCCCAAGCCGCGGCCAGGCCAGGCCCGCGCCCAACAAGACCGCCAACATCACCAGAACCGCGAAGGTCCGACCGGGCCGCCTGGGCGGCGCGAACGCTGCGATCGTCGATTCCGCTTCGCCGCTCCCCAACCAGCGCCGGGCGGTCGCCAACAACACGGCCACACCGCCGAGGTTGACCAACGAGAAGACCCACCCCCAGGTACGCCAGTAGTCCTTGGGTCGAAGCGCCTTGCCTTC
>JAFDCZ010000133.1 GCA_019312665.1 Deltaproteobacteria bacterium
TCGGGTCGGTCTAGGAGGGTACTCCCTTCTCGTTCGAGCATGACAGGGCGGCTCGGATTTTCGTGGGGCCGTCCGCACGTTCCGGCTCCGTCTCGTGGGTCCCGGCGACGGGACCCGAGCAGGCGATGGAGAGGCTTGTGAAGTCCTCGAGCCGTTGACGTACCGGGGAGGGAAGCCCCTCCTTGTGGTGTGTTGGGGTACCCAATGGGCACCGGAATGTGGGATAATCGACTCGCCCGGGAGAGTCGTCATGCTGAGAGTGCTCGTCGTCATCGCCGTGGTCCTGCCGGCCGTCTCGGTCTGGGGGACGCCCATGATCGTTGGGCATCGTGGTTACGCTGCCGCCACACCCGAGAACACCCTGATCTCGGCGCGGACGGCCTTCGAGGTGGGCGCTGCGATGGCGGAGCTCGACTTGCAGAAGAGCTTGGATGGTCACGTCGTGGTCATTCACGACGATACCGTCGGCCGCACCACCGACTCCCTCACAGATGATCGGGTGGACAGTCTCACCCTCAGCCAATTGAGGGGGCTCGACGCCGGCTACCCGGCGCGGTTCGGGTCGGCGTTTGCTGGCGAGCTGATCCCGACCCTCGAGGAGGTCTTGTTGGAGGCCAAGGGATATGGATCGGTGCTTCTCGACCAGAAGAGTTCCCTGCTCTTCGGGGCGGAGATCGCGGCGGCGGTGGCGATGACGGCCTTCCCGCTCGATCAGATCTGGACGACGGCGTGGAACGCCGCCCAGGTGGCCGACATCCAGTCCCACTTGCCTACGGCCAAGATCCTTTGGACCCAATCCGCCGGGGTCTGGACTGCGACCATGGATGCCTTCCTGGATGACATGGTGACCCTTGGCGTCGACGGGATCTCGGTGGTCTTCGAGAACTACACGTTCTCCGCTCCAGGCCTGGCAGCAGCCACGCAGGCGCGTGGGTTGCTCGCCTTCGCGTGGAACTTCGATGCGATCCCCGATACCCCCGAGCGTATGCAGACCGCCATCGATATCGGGCTCGACGGCTACATCGTGAACAACCCGTTGATGATGGCCAATGTCATTCCGGAGCCCGGCACGCTGCTCCTGTTGGGGTTGGGCCTGGCGGCAGTGATGAAGCTGAACGTCGAACTCGCGCCGCACGCGCACCCAACCGGCCGGTCGTTGCTGATCAGAGTTCGCGATCTGGCACACTGACGTTCGTCCACGAATCCCCGAGAGGGTGACATGTGGACGCACTCCCGCAGGGGCGCCCTGGGATTCGTGTCCGCCGCCATCGACGAGCACTACCGCAGCGCGGCCAACGCCTCCCGGGTTTCTGTCACGAGCCGTTCGATGACCTGCCCGACAGTCGACACCTCGTTGCACCAGGCCACGCCTTGGCCCGCTCCCTCGTACATCAATGGCTCGATCTCATGCTCCATCACGCTGGTCAGCAGCTCGCCGATGAGAACCTGTTGATAGGGCATCTTGAGCGGCTTCGGAGCACCCTCGGCCTCCCACTCCTCGGTCCATGCGGTTCGCACGACGCGGCAGGTCTTTCCGCTGTGGCTACGGGTCAACACGGTATCTGCGCTGCCTGCTCTCAAGAGCTTCGCCAGGATATGCTTGTTCAGCCGATGCTCCTCGGTCGTCAGCCATACGGTGCCGAGCCATACGCCCTGGGCTCCCATCGCGAGCGACGCGGCCACCTGCCGGCCGTCGGCGATTCCGCCGGCGGCCAGCACGGGCGTTTCTCCAGCCGCGTCCACGATCTGCGGCACCAGCGACAGGGTTCCGATCGGGCCGGTATGGCCGCCGGCATCGTATCCCTGCGCGACGATCAGATCGACGCCCGCTGCCTTTGCGTAGGCAACGTGTTTTGGGGCCCCGACGAGTGAGAGCGTAACCTTCCCTTTCTCCTTGGCACGCTCGATGATGTGCGCGGGTGTACCAATGGCGCTCGCGAACAAGTCGACATCGGATTCCAACACGGCGTCTGCCTGGGCTTCGAAGAGTTCGTTCGAACGTACGACCGAGGAGAAAAACGACTTCCCGGTGGCATCCGGCACGTCGTACTTCTCCTTGAGGTGCCTCACGAAAGCCTTCTGGGCTTCCGGGAGCTTGGCCTCCGCAGCTGCCCAATCGTTCTTGTCCGCCATGCCCAGCGGCAGCAGGAGATCGACTCCGAAAGGCCGATCCCCCACCCTGGAACGGATCTCCGCCAGACGCGTGGAGATGACGTCCGGCATGTCCCGCGTCGCACCGTAGACGCCGAAGCCACCCGCGTTGGTGATCGCAGCGGTGACTTCCATGCTGTGGGAGAAACCGAAGATGGGGTACGGGATACCCAGGCTCTCGCAAACGGCAGTCTGCAATACGTCGCGGGTGCCACGGGTCTGGGGTGTCGCCATCGGATGTCTCCTCCTGGGGTCAGGAACCCGTAAGGGTATCGACCCTGCGAGACCGCTCCGGTTCCACGCCGAACGTCTCGCAGTACTCGGCCACGGTGGGGTCACCCCATACGGCGTCTGCCTGGTAGCCGAATGTTTCGATCTTGCTGGGCGGCGCTACGCGTTTTCCGCCGCGTTGCTCCTTTAGGTAGCCCACGATGCGCTCTTCCAGGCCATCTGGAGCATCCATTCCAAGGCGCTGGTAGATCGAACGCGTCGCTGCCACCGCGCTGCTCATCAGATCCGCGTATCGTAGGTTCACGACCCGTGCGGGTTCCGCCTTGGCCAACTCCATGAGCGCCAGAAGCGTCATCTTCTGAGAGGCGAATGCCTCTTGATCGTGCAGGCCATCCTCGTGCAGGGGGCCGGGCGGTCCAGCGAGGAATGCCTGGCAGATGGCATCCCCTGTTGCGCAACTCGAGACCAACGAGCGGAACGGGTCGCGGTGCGTGAGAACGAAGCGCGCCTCCGGGAAGACGTCCGCGAATTCCACGACCTTCATCGTCGTCATGACACATTTCAACACGAGGTGACCATCCGGCGGGGGTGGGCATTTCCAGATGAGCAGCTGAACCACCTTGCGGAAATCACGATAGGTCGCACTGAAGGAGTTCTCCTCCATCCACCTTGCCCAGGTCTTCATCAGCGGCGTGACGCCGCGCCCGAGCATTCCCGTGCAGTCGAGGAAGCTCCAGGTGTTCTCGTCCGGCTCGTCGGCGTCGACCCAATGCATCTGCTCCAGGCGCGAGCCACGTAGTGGTTCGATGGCCGCCTGTAACTTCGCGATGCGCGGGTCCGTCGTGAACGTCTCCAGCTGCGGGGGCGGCAGGGGCTCCATGAGTTCCCAGCGCAAGAAGGGCCGGCCATCGGGATGGGTGGCCATCAGGTTGTGCAACAGGGTGGAACCCGTGCGCGCAGCGCCCGTGATGAAGACGATCGGGGGAATCTCGACCTCCAGGATTTCGGGATGCTCCTTCAGGTAGGCCAGCACCTCGAGGCGCCGGCACAGATCCCGGACTGCAAGCCGGCGTAGGAACTTGCGTCCGAAATCATTGATCTTCGGGTTCCCGAGGTCGTGGACCCAAGCCAGGAGCGGCCCCTCGAAAGACGGATCGCCGAAATCGCCGAACTCCGTCTTCGCCGCAGCCTCGCGCTTGATCGCCGTCATCTCTTCGAGCGCGGCTTCGTCGTAGCTCATGGACATGGTTCTGGGCATGCTCCGATTCGCAGGGCCGGCCCGTTGTCTCCGGGCGAAAGGTCGCCTCAGTCAATCATCCTTCTCTCGTAGTTCCTGACGCAAGTCATGTGCCAGCCCCTTCCCCCGCCGCCGAGATCATCTGGCTCGTGGCGAGGCGAGCCGCCGTCGATCCGTTTCGGTTTTCAACTAGCCGAAATCGCTACCGCTTTTTTCACCTCTCCGGATTCGAAGATGGAAGGGCAGGGATCTGCGGGTTCGGAGAGCGGGGCATGGGGATCCCCATCACCGGTCACCCTCCTCGGCAGCGAGGCGGCTGAGTCGGGGCGATCCGCGGCGCGTGAGGCCGATTGACTCAATCTGGGCTACTACGCGGATGAGGACCGGGGCCCGATGTCCGAATACTTCTGGCGAGAGCTGCGTCACAGGATGACCCGTCGCCGGGGTGGGTCCGGCCCTCGGCTTCGAAACTCGTAGGAGGAGATGAAGATGAAGTCCATGGTCGTTCTGATCGCGGCGGTATCGTTGGCTCTGCCCTCGGCCGGGCTCGCGGATGCCGACGCGAACGAGAAGAGCTTCGCCACCTCGGCCATCCAGGGAGCGAAAGGATTCCTTTTTCAGAAGGCGGTCGACCAATACGCGGGCTTGATTCTCAACGATCTCGGTCTCGAAGAGGCCTCCCAGTTCCTGTTTCCGGTGGAAGAGGGGATCAATTACGACAAGATCGCGGGTATCGTCGCCAACGCGGCACACGTTGCAAATATCGACCAGGACATCGACGACGCTGAGCGGCGGCTGGGGGCTGCGATGGACATCCTGAACGACAACGCCATGGGTCAGGACAAAACGGCTGTCCATGAGGAGATCTCGAACCTGGCCTTGGTCATGTCCACGACGCACGCCGAGGAACACGCCGACAAGGGGATCGGGATCTACGTGTTGGCGGCCAACGCACGGCTCGGGGCCTATACGGTGCGGTACAAGACCAGCTCCACCTCGAAGGAGAGGAAGAGCTACAAGCTCGACATGCTGAATCTGATCGATGAAGCAAGCACGCACGTAGAGCCCTATTTCGAAAGGAGCTTCAGGGCTTCCATTGAGGAAGCGATTGTGTGTCGGGGCGCTGCCAACGAGTTCACGGGCCACTCATCTCATAACTGGCACCTCTACGAGGCGGGCAAATCGGAGCCGATCAGCGGACAGTTCGCGAGCGGGGACACCTGCAGCCATGCTCGGGCTGCCTATCTCGACCTCGTCTCCTACAGCGATTGGTCGGACCCGCGCCCAGCATTCGATCCGCCGACCTGGTGCGTCAGCCACGGAGACTCAGAGTGGTTCCTCTTCATTCGGAGTACCCAGCCGCTTTCGACAGATTGGTACGCAGGTTTCCAGATGAACACACCGGAGGGGGTAGAGCTCAAAGACCGGTACCGCGACGGCGACAACTACACCCCGATCACGTCCAGCTTCATCAAGAGCGGAAACGAGTGCGCCCGCCAGGAACAGGCGCTCTTCGATCGTGCGAAGCGCCTTCAGAGCGAGGCCGCTGCAACGCAGGCCTGGTTCAAAGGCTTTCTCGACGGATGGGCAAACGTGCGCGACGCGCTGAACAAGAGCTGAGCCCCACGGATCAGACTGTCCCGGGCATTCCGTGGCAGACCACCAAGGAGCCTCCAGGTGCCTACGCTCCGCCGTTTCCGCATCGCGATCTTGACCCCGTTGCTCTTTCTGGCGCAGGCCTTTGCCTGTGATCCCATGGGGCCGACTGCGGTTGGGGTCGTTCGCCTCTCGCCCGAGGCAAGCGCAGAGGGTGGTCTCACCCTCGAGGTGCGGGCCTTCGCGGAGGAGATCATGCCCTGGGTCGGTCCGGAGGAAAGTCTTGCCGGCCACGAGTGGCTGCTCGAATCGAGCCGGCCGCTCGAGGGCATGACGTTCCCGCTCGAGTACGAAGTGGGAGGGCAGCTGGGGACTTCCGAGCACGAGGAGTGGCGTGTTCTGGTCTGGATCGCCAGGAGCGAGGCGCGCGAAGTACCGCAGAGCGGTGAGTGGTTCGGTACGGTCACCTTCTCGTTGGACGATTGCGGCATCCTCTTCTCGAGTTATTGCGGGGTGGCCATGGATCTGGAGGTCGAGATCGATCAGCAATTGCCCTGATGGGCGCGGGCACATCGAGCCGACGGAGGCCAATATGCGCATTCTTCTCGCCACCTTCTTGCTTCTCTGTTTTTCATTCCAGGCTCGCGCGGAGCCGTTGGCGTCGCCCTCGCGCTTCGTCGCCCAACAGAAACTCCCCGGTGGCCGCATGGTCGTGGTGGCCGAAGGGGATGGCGAGCCGCGTTCGACGGGTAGCTACAGCGTCAGGCTCTACTCGGCCGCCAATCCGGAGTTTCCGTTCGACGACTTCATCGTTGGCGCCGTCCTTCCGAGAGATGGCAGCATCGAGAGACTCGCTGTCGAGGACGTCGATGGAGATGAGGTCACAGAACTCGTCGTCGTCGTTCGGAGCGCAGGTTCGGGCGGCTATCTCTCCGCCGACGCCATCCGATTCGATTCCAAACGCGTCGAGGTGATCCGCAGCGTCGAGGGCTTGTCGTCCGACGCGGATCCGATCGCGGAGCTCCGCAAGGCGACCCCTTGAGCCGTGGCAGCGTGCGCGTCTCAGATGCCCGGGACGGTCAAGATCATCGAAAGCGCTTCGTCGATCTGCGCGTCGTTCTCCACCGACACCGACAAGTTGAGCCCTCGCGATGGGTAGTACGCCATCAGCGTGCGCTCCGCGCCGTCGAATTGCTGCTCGTAGGCTTCGGAGGTGAGTGCCAGCCGCACCACCTCACCCGCGACCGTCTCCTCCCGGATCCAGTCGAACGGTGAGTCAGCGTAGACCCCCTGCATGATCTCGATCTGATCGCGGAAGTCGTCGGCGCTGGTGTGGCCGTCGGGCAGTGGTGTCACGCTGTAGCGGATCTCCAACCCCCCGGGAGCCGAAATCACCCCGACGAAGTCGCCGCCGCCGGAGGGGAGGTGCGGCTTCAACGTGTAGCTCGGCAAGAGCGTGACCTCGGCGATTTCGTCGGGCACCCTGGGCGCGGGGACCGTGAAGCTCAACGTGCGGCTCGCGCTTCCGCTCCATGTTCTGGGCTCGGACGAGCCATCTCCTGCGTCATGAGCGTAGACGCCAGTGATGGAGAGTTCTCCGGGCACTTCGGTTCGAACCGGAAGAGCGCCCACGAAGCGGTGTTCTCCCGGTTGCAGGCTGTCGAGCTCCGGCACAGCGGAGCCGATTGAGCCTTCGTCGGAAGCGCCGTTGCCGAGATCGAGTGGCTCACCGTCCTCATCCGTGAGCGCGATCTGCAGCTGCCCGCTCGCCGCTCGCGGTACGAGAACGGGCCGATCACTCACGTTGGTGATCCACGCCTGGAGGAAGGCCTCGCCCGTCTCCGACACGAGTGATGTGCCGAGTGAAAGGCCGTCGCGCCCGGTTTCCTGGCCGTCGCCGACCTGAAAGGCCATCGAGAGAGCCAGGCCCTCGTCGGGGACCCCGGCCGCAATGGCGTTCACCGCTTCGAGCATCCCGCGAACGTCCTCGAGGCTCTCCAAGGGCTGGATGTTCCCCGGCGTTGGGCACCAGTACCGATCTCCCGACTTGCTGAGAATCCAGACGCCCTCCCGGCCCTCGTCGAACCACCAGTCGTCGTTGCTCATGCGGGGCACGAAGAAGCCTGCCTCGGCCCAACCCAACTCCACGTTGGTCAGGTCGTCCGGCCCTTTCAGCACCTCGCTGATCTCGATCTGACCGACTGCCGTGTAGCGTCCCATCCTGTGCCACGGCCGGTCGACACTGGAGATCCGGCCGACGATGACGATGTCCGCTTGGATCAAGCGAACATCCAGGGGTTGCCATACCCAGCTGGCATGCGCCTCTTGTGTGGTCAGCACAAGTGCCAGACAAGCCAGCGTGAGGTGCCTGATCATCAGGCGGCGCGGCGCGCCTTTCTGCGTGCCCTCGCGGCCTGGAGGAGGGGAATCACGAGCACCAACTCGAAGCCGAGACCACATGTGGCAAAGGGCCCAGTGGCGGCCGGGGCCGAAGACCGCATCGAGTATTCCCTCACCATCACCGTGAAGTTGCCTGTCGCGCTGCCAACATTGTTCACGCGAAAGCCCTGGCCGCGGTTGTTGCCCGAGAGATCTGCATGTTCGACCCCGCCGCCAAGGCGTGTGTTCACCAACCGGCTTTGGAGCTGGATCGCCGGGTTGAAGTTGCCCTCGGGTTGGACTCTGATCCGGTAGCGCAAGTAGCTTGCTCCCGTTTCGACCTTGTAGTAGACCCCCTCGCCGGGCGGCACCCCGACCCTGCGGATGGTCTGGCCGAGGACAAGCTCCTGACCGAGCGCGTCCTTCTGGAGCCTGATGCGGTAGGGCGCGGCTGATGCGGTCCCTCCGGTGAACGCCGTGGGAACCGAGAACACCGCCCAGGTGCCCGTCCCTGTCAGTTGGTGGCTTTGCGCGGTCGCTGCTGGATTCACCACGACGCTCCCCCCCAGGTCGATCCCGGCGGTGTAGTTCGGGTAGGGCCAGAGCCAGATGAAGTATTCGACACCGGCCGTCGTCCGGAACGAGTAGGAGCGCGTGACGCCGACCTTGCCGCCGTTCTCCCAGTTTCCCTCTACCTCCAGGTCCTTGGGCTTCTCCCAGAGCTTGATCTCGAACTGGCCGGAGGCCTGGCTGCGGTCGCGCACGTCCACGCTCAGCATGCTTCCATCGCCGTCGAAGTAGACGCTTTCTGTCTGGCCCGCCGCGTGCTGGTCGACAGGCGCCGAGCCGCTGACTGTGACGACCGGATCGAAACGGGGGTCGATCCGAGCGAGCACCTGCAAGCCGTAGGGAACCCCCTGCTCTGTCTGGATCTGGAAGGTCGTGCGTTTGCCGGCCTGCACGCTTCCGGGAACCGTGGTGCCCACTGCGAGGGTCTCGATGTGCAGGCGGGCGCGGACGTCGAAGGAACCGGTGGCTCCGCCGCGGCCTGCGACGGTGAAGCGGAGAGAGCTGCTCTTCGCCACGAAGCGATAGGTTTCGGGCTGGTCCTGGCCCGCAAGATCGATGGCGCCTCCGCCCGCGGGTTGGAGGACGACATCGAAACGGCTGCCGGGGCGTGGCTGCACGACGATCTCGTACTCTTCGAACTGCGTGGTCTCGAGTTCGTAGGTTTCCTTGCCGCTCAAGGGGACGGAACCGGGAAGGCTTCCGCCCGCTCGGAGCCTTGCGATTCCGGCTGTGCCGGGCCCGGGTGCCCCGCCTGGCGGCGGGGGTGCGGGATTCGTCCCCGGACTCGGCGCGGAGGTCTTGGTGGAGCGCTCGACGATGTCGAGCTTGAACTTTCCGCCCATGCCTCCCGAGCCCTTCACCAGAATCTTCATGGAGAAGCCGGCTCCGCTGAGGAGGCTCGATTCGATGGCCTGAGCACTGTTGGGATCGTCGGCCCAGGTCGTGCCATCGTCGATGCTCAACATGGGGTCGAACTTTCCCACGCCGGTGACGTACACGTCGTAGGTCACGCCGATCCGGGTCGCGACCTCGAAGACCGCCGTATTGCCCGTCGGGATGGTCTTCTCGAGGGAGTGAGGTGCTGTCACCTTCTCCGCTTTGCCGAGCTTGGCCCAGCTGGATGTGGGCAGGATCGCCAGCAAAGCGGCGAGTGCGAACGCCACCCTGAGTTGGGGGCCGCGGAGCGTCGGTGAGAGCCGGGTGTTCATTCCAATCATTCTCCAAGCTGCGAAGTGAGCTGGTCGAGGGCACCAGTATGTTGCGAGGTCAATCCAGACGAATCCTGCCTGAAGCGAGAGGCGCTTCAGCGCTCTACCACCGAGATCGTACACGGCCCAGCGGGTCCTACGTGGCCCACTCGAAAGCCCTCAAAGGCGCCCTGTCCTTTGAACCCCATGATCTCCGTCACTCCACTTCCCCTGTTGGTATGACGTAGCCCGGGGGTGGTGTAGCCGGGGGGGCTGAACCGGACGATGTAGGGGTCCGTTCTGCCGTGAGGCTTCACATGGATTTGGGTGTACTGGTTGGCGCGTGCGAAGAACTTGAAGTCGTACTCAGAGCCGTTCGCCGCATTGAGCACTTGCGGCTTCCCCACCACCAGGGGCTTCGAGTTGCTCCAGAACGCTTCCTGGACCCACATGAAGAAACCGAGACCCGCCGGGTCTTGTTGGGTCTTGCTGCGGGGAGCCGGAAGGCGATGGGTCTGGACCGACATGCGGATCGGTGCGCCGGTCCCCTGGACCCGGTGGATCTTGTTGTGAGCCTGTCGGAGAACGATCTTGCCGCCGATCTCGAGGTCGAGCGTGTAGTAGTCGCCGGCCCTCGGGTAGATGAAATAAGGCACCCCCTTACGCGTTGGGAACTCCATCACCGTCTTCCCAGGAGGGAACTTTCGGAAGCTCTCCTCCATGACAATCTTGGTGGGCGGGAGCGAGACCTCGATCTCGAACTGGCCGGACGCCTGGCTGCGGTCGCGCACGTCGATCGTCACCAGGCTGCCATCTCCCGGGATCTCCACCGTCTCGGCCTTGCCTGCTGCGTAGCGATCCACCGCCGGCTGGCCCGATACCGTGACGACGGGGTCGAAGCGATTGTCGACATCCGCCAGTACGCGGAGGTGATAGGTTTCGCCCTTCTCGGTCTGCAGCTGGAAGCTGCTGCGTTGGCCCGCACGCACGGAACCGGGCGTCTTCTTTCCCACCTGGAGGCGCGCAACGTGGAAGCTTGCGCTCACGTCGTAGGTGCCCATGCCTCCGCCGCGGCCCGATACCTCGAAGCGCAGCAATTTCCCCTTCGCGACGAAGGTGTACGTCTCGGGCTTGCCCTGGCCAGTAACGTCCGCGGCAGGCGCCTTTTCGGGCGTGATGACGGCATCGAACGGCGATCCTGCCCTCGGCCGGACGACGATCTGGTACTCCTCGTAGGGCTGCGTTTCGAGCTCGTAGGTTTCGCGGCCCCCGGGAGGAACCGAGCCCGGAAGGCTCCCGCCCACACGCAGCCGGCCAGGCCCACTGGCGGACGCCGGAGGCGGAGAACGCGCGCCACCGGCCCGGTTGGTTGATCCACCAGGAAAGGACGTAGGCGCGGCCTTGCTCGATCGTTCCACGATGTCGAGCTTGAACTTTCCGGCCTGGCCTCCGTTTCCTGCGATGAGGAGAGTCTTCGCGAAGCCATCGCCACCTAGCACTGCGCTCTCGACCTTCGTCGGGTCCAGCGGATCGTCGATCCAAGTGGTGCCATCGTCGATGCTCAGCCGGGGATCGAACTTCCCGACACCGGATACGAAAATGTCGTAGGTGACATCGATTCGCGTGGCGACTTCGAACTTCGCCTTCCCCCCGGTCTTGATGACCTTCTCGACGGAGGCGGGGGCCGCGATCTTCTCCGCCTTGCCCGCCGCGCCGCGCCGCGCCTGCGCTTGGGTAGGCACGGGGAAAAGCGCGACCAGGAGGGCCACAGCGAGCGCGAGCGAAGGCCCTGCCAGGGGCCCCTGGCCTCGTGAGCGTCCGACGTTCATGCAAGCGACTCCAGTGTGGGTCGGACGCCGTGCGGGGCGCCCCCATTCAGGGGGAGGTTCCGACGCAGCGCCGAGCCCACACTACCACGCCCGCAATCCGAAGGCGGTCGGCCAGGCGATCGTCCTCGTTGCCCTCGCCTGGCCAGCCGACTCCGCATTCGTTGCGGATGAATTCCAGGGTGACGCGGATCTTCGTGGGCGCGGCCGCGGAGTAGCCGTCGCCGGGTGCAGGATGAGGCGCGCTCTAGTTCGGCTCCTGCACCACGAATTCGAGCTCGAGGCCCCGGGCTTCCAGGTCTCCTGCGGTCCATCGGAAGCGGCCGTCCGCACGTTCCTGCTCGGCCGCGTTGGTCCCGATGACGGGGCCCGGGTAGGTGAGGGAGAGGCTCGTGAAGCTCCCGAGCCTTCCGGATCCGCCGGGAAGGGAAGCGAAGAGCCGAGACTCGGTTCTGCGAATCTCCACAGGAGAATCCGCCGCCATCGCGACGAGAAGCGCCGCAAGGGAATCGAACTTCGCGTGGAAGGTCGTCCGGCAACGCTGGCCTGGAAGTTCGACGGCCGTCACATCGACCAGCCGGGTTCCCAGCTCGAAGCTGAGGGCTCCTTCGGCCAGAAGCGCCTCCATCACCTCGCGCTCGGACTCGCTCCCCGGCCAATCGACTTCGCATGTCGCGTCGTTCGCCATCTCGTCGATCAACGTGGCCACCATGATCCCGCTCAGATCCGATTCGACCGCGAGCTCGAGATGGATCTCTTCGGGCCCGCAGCCGAGCAGGAGGGTGGCAGCGAGTGCTGCGAGAAGGCCGTTTCGAGGGTCCATGCTGCAATGAACCCGAAAGGACTCCCTCAGTTCGCCCCACAGATGGAATCGATCCCGGGTGGAGTCGGTGAAGATTTGCTCCCGTCCTAGCGTCTCATCTCGATGCGGAGCAGGAGGAATGCCCGGCACGCTGTGAGGCGGAGAAGGAGAAGCGGTAACCAGGCGGGCGGCGCGCCCGCGGAGATCCATCCGCCAGGGCCCAATTCTTCAACTGCACGCGGGCCTTGTCGCCCATCCCCCTCTCGTCGAGCAGGCCTCAGCTTTCACATAGGCGCCGACGGCGCGTTCGAGCGTCAGGTTCGCCTACCAGCGATGGGAGAACTCCTCGGCCCAGCCAGAGAGGCCGGCGATATCGATCTTCTCGCCGCCTGCGCAAACGCGGCCCGTCCAGGTTCCGAAGCTGCAGATACCAGCCGTAGAGATGATCCCCGCGTTCGTGCTGGAGCGATGCGGAAAGACCGGCGATAGGGTGAGGTCGATCGCGTCGGAGTGTTCGCTGCACACGCGCCAGGTGCCGGCGTCGTCGGCAGGATCGTACTCCCAGCGAAGATCTTCCATGACCTTATGAAGCCGGCCGTCCAAGAAGATCCCGTTCTCGTTGGCGCCTGTACCGCCCGTCCACTTCGCGCCCACATTCACACCGATCCGACGTCCGTCCTGTACGCCGGTGCAGACTCCCCAGTTCCAGAATGCGTGCCGCGGCCACACGCCGCGGCCCCAATCCTGCACGGCGTGGCATCGCCGTGGGTCCAGCTCGTAGCTCTGCTCGCCGACACGGATGTGTCCCGAGGTCGGCAGCGTGTTGTGCTTCGAGTTCAGCTGAAAGCGGGAGTTCGACCACGGGACGACCACATTCAAGCTCTCATGGCCTTCCGGGGTCTCGATCGTGAGATCCGCTTCGAGCCTGTCCCCCTTCTGTGGCTCCGCACGGAGCCGGACGCGACGGGTCGCTCCATCCACGACGTTCTGATAGTCGATTGCCCGAGACTCGTATCCGATCGAGCGCGGTTCATGCTCTGGCATGTCGAAGCGACCGGGCCGCCCGAGCCACGTTCCGCTCGACATCGCGCCCGTCTTGAAGTCGATGAAGAAGGTTCCGAAGAGCGACGCATAGTCAAGCTCTGCC
>JAFDCZ010000269.1 GCA_019312665.1 Deltaproteobacteria bacterium
GAGGCGATGGTCGGGCGCGCCCCGGAGGTCGACGTCATGTACGTGTGCGCTCTGCGGATACTCGGACTGGAGGAGCCCTACGAGCTTCGGGCTCACGTTCTCATCGAACAGGAGCTTCACGCAGTGGGGCTGGCGAGGCGTCGTTCGCGTGCCGCCGCAAAACCCAGGCAGGCGCGAATATCTTCCACCTTCAGACCGGGGAAGTCCCCCAGGATTTCATCCTCGGCCATTCCGCCGGCGAGGTATTCGAGCACGTCGTACACGGTGATGCGGGTTCCCTTGATACAGGGCTTCCCACTTCTCACGTCGGGGTCTACCGAGATCCGGTCTTCCCAGCCCATTTCATCGCCTCCCGTCGTTCGAGTGTGGTTCGGCAGCGTTCCGAGCGCAACCGGGGGCCCCTCCGATTGCGTTCAGAGAAGGGCTTCGAGGCCTTCGCGGTCGAGGATGGAGACGCCGAGTTCCTGGGCTTTCTTGAGCTTGCTTCCCGCCGCTTCGCCTGCCACGACGTAGTCGGTCTTCTTGGAGACGGCCGAGGTGACCTTGCCGCCGGCGGCTTCGATGCGGGCCTTGGCCTCGTGGCGGGAGAGGCCGTTCAGCGTTCCGGTGAGCACGAAGGTCTTGTCGGTCAGAGGGCCCTCGGGAGGGGCAGCGTCTTCCTGAGGCGGGGCGGTGGGCCACCGGACGCCGTGCTTTCGCAGGCGGGCGATCTCGTCCAGGTGGGCGTCTTCCTCGAAGTACACCTGCACCTTCTCGGCGATGATCGGACCGATCCCGTCGATCGCCTCCAATTCCTCTCGGCTTGCGGCCAGCAGCGGATCCAGATCTCCGAAGCGCCGGCCGAGCAGCTCCGCCACGCCTCCGCCTACTTCGGGAATGCCGAGGGCAATCAGGAAGCGGGCGAGGGTGGTTTGCCTGGCGCGTTCCAGGCCGGCGAGCAGGTTGTCCGCGGATTTCTCGCCCATCCGGTCGAGCTCGAGCAAAGCCTCACGGCTGAGGGCCCAGAGGTCGGAAGGCTGGCCCACCAGGTTCGCTTCGAGCAACTGCTCGACGAGCTTTTCACCCAGGCCGTCGATATCGAGGGCGCCGCGGCCCGCCAGAAGCAGCAGCCGGTTGCGCAGTTTGGCCGGGCAGGACGGATCGGGGCAGCGCGTGACCGCCTCGCCCTCGCTGCGCACGGCCTCCGTGCCGCAGACCGGGCACTTCTTCGGCAGGCGATAACGGCGGGTGCGTTTTGGCCGCTTCGAGAGCACGACCTGCACCACCTGGGGAATCACATCGCCCGCCCGCTGCACGACCACCGTGTCTCCGACACGTACGTCTTTCCGCTCGACCTCGTCCTGGTTGTGCAGCGACGCATTCGAAACCGTGACGCCGCCGACGAACACCGGGCGCAGCTTGGCCACGGGTGTCAGTGCTCCCGTGCGGCCGACGCTCGCGAAGATGTCCTCGACGAGGGTGGTTTCCTGCTGGGCCGGAAATTTGAACGCGATGGCCCAACGCGGCACGCGCGCCAGCTCGCCTAGATCGCGTTGCAGGGCGAGATCATCCACCTTGAAGACCGTGCCGTCGATTTCGACCGGGAGCGTGGCGCGCAGCTCCAGATACGCCTCGTGGGTGGTGATCGCCGCTTCGACATCTGGGCAGGTGCGGCATTCGGGAGAGACACGGAAGCCGAAGCTGCGCAGCAGCTCGAGCACCTGTTCCTGGCGTTGGAGGCCCTCGGGCAGGCCCTCCGCCACCGCGTAGGCGCGGAACTCGAGCGAACGCAGGCGCAGGAGATCCACGTCGTGGAGCATGCGAAGTGCCCCCGCGGCGGCATTGCGCGGGTTCACGAAGGGCTCGAGTTCACGAGCCACGCGATCTTCGTTCAGGCGCGCAAAGGCGGCGCGGGGCAGGACGATTTCGCCGCGCACGGAGAGCCGCGTCGGGTGGTCGGCCGGATCTCCCGCGAGCTGCATCGGAATGCTCCCGAGCTGCCGCAGGTTGGCCGTCACGTCCTCGCCCATCCTTCCGTCCCCGCGCGTCGAACCCACGCTGAGGGCACCTGCCTCGTAGACGAGCTCGACGCCTGCGCCGTCGAGCTTGGGCTCGGCGAGGAACGCGACGGGCCCCTCGCGGTCGAGGGCCCGCCGGATGCGCTCCTCGAAGGCCCGCATCTCGTCCGCATCCATCGCGTTGTCGAGCGAGAGCATCGGCACGCGGTGCGGCACCGTGGCGAAGCCCTCGGCCGGCGGCGCGCCTACCCGGCGGGTGGGTGAATCCGCGCGAACCTCCCCTGGGTGGGCAGCCTCGAGCTCCTGGAGCTCCCGGAAGCGCCGATCGTACTCGGCGTCGCTGATCTCCGGGGCATCCTCGCCGTGGTAGAGGCCCAGGTGGCGGTTCACGTCCTCAACGAGGGCGCGAATGCGCTTGGCGACGCGCTTGGCAGCATCTCCGCTCGTCCGGTCCCCCCGGGAAGTCAACGTTCATCCCTCCGCGCTCCTCCGAAAAGAGGCCAGAGTCAAGCTGATCCTCGGCCGCGGCGATAGAGGAGGTGCACCCGGCTGCCTGGCCGGGCCTCGCAACATACCACGCACCCCGGGGTCCCCGGGACGCGGGAGGATCCCCCCATCTCGACCGGAAGGCGAGCGACAATCGCCAAGCCGCTAGCGGCAACCGAAGCCGCTGCCGACGAGCTCGCCCGTGTGCGGCGAGAGATGGAAGATCTGCGTCTCCACCTGATTCGCGAGTCCCAGCAGCGCGACGAGCTTCTCACGATCGTCAGTCATGAGCTGCGCACGCCGATCACGGTGATCGATGGCTTCAACAAGCTGCTGCTTTCGGGGCAGGCGGGTCCTCTGACGGATGAGCAACGGCGCTTCCTCGAGGAGAGCCGCAAGAGCTGTCGTCGGCTCAACTTGTTCGTGGCGAACCTGCTCGAAAAAGAACGCTTGAGGGTTGGTGAGTCCGCGCCGCATCTCGCGATCAACTCTCTGCGCACTTTGTTGGAAGGTGTTGCCGCATTCCTTGCGCCGCTCGTGGCCGAGAGCGATCAGAAGCTCGAGACCCTGGTCGAGCCCGACGCCGAGATGGCTTGCTTCGATCCGATGTCGATCGAACAGGTCCTCGTCAACCTGATCGGAAACGGATTCAAGTACGGTCGTCGCGGCGGAACCCTTCGCGTGTGCTGCCAGCGGCTCGGAGGAGAACCTTCCTATATCGAAGTCGCCGTACTCGATGACGGACCGGGGATTCCCGAAGAGGAGCGCGAGCGAATCTTCGAGCCCTACGTACGCCGAGCTGAGCACAAGGGGAGTGGGGGGCTGGGTCTTGGCCTCGCGATCTGCCGTCGTATCGTGGCTGCCCATGGCGGCAGTATCGGGGTCGGTGAAGCGCCCGGCGGCGGGAGCCGGTTTGCTTTCAGCCTGCCCGTCGAACCCGTCGAACCCGTCGCACTGGTGGCGTCATGACGGCGACTCGCATCTTCATCGTCGACGATGCGGAGGGCATTCGCAGCTACCTGACGACGCTGCTCGAGAGCCGGGGTTATGCCGTCGACACGGCCGAAGATGGCCGAAGTGCCCTGGAACTCCTCGATGCTGGAGTGGCCCCGGACCTGGTGATCCTGGATGTGATGATGCCGGGTCAGGATGGCCTCGTGACGCTGAAGGAAATCAAGAAACGCCATCCCGAGTTGCCGGTCGTGATGCTGTCGGTCGTGTGCACCGCTTCTTCGATCGTCGAGGCCATGCAACTCGGCGCCAGCGACTACCTGAACAAGCCCTTCGACGAAGCGGATCTCGAGCGCGTCCTCGCCCGCTTCTTCCGCCCGCCGCGGGTCGCGCCCGAGGCCAAGGAACCCATCCTGTGGTCGGGAGCCAGCCTGGCCGAGGTTCGCGCGCTGATCGCACAGATTGCCGACACGGACGTGACCGTGCTCATCCAGGGCGAAAGCGGTGTGGGCAAGGAAGTCGTCGCGCGAGCCGTGCACGAGAGTTCTCTGCGAGCCGAGCAGACCTTCGTCAAGGTGAATTGCGCTGCGTTGCCTGGCTCGCTCCTCGAGAGCGAACTCTTCGGCTACGAGAAAGGCGCGTTTACGGGCGCAACCAGTCGGAGAGCAGGAAAGTTCGAACAGGCCGATGGCGGCACGATCTTCCTCGACGAAATCGGCGAGATGAGCCCTGCCGCCCAGGCCAAGCTGCTCCACGTTCTCCAGGATGGAACCTTCAGCCGCCTCGGGGGAAACGAGGAGACCTCCGTCGATGTCCGGGTCATCAGTGCCACGAACCGGCCGCTCGACGAGCTCACCCGAACCGGCGGCTTCCGGGAGGATCTCTACTTCCGGCTCAACGTCGTGGCCATCCGGATTCCCCCGCTGCGCGAGCGTCGCGACGAACTCGAGGGTCTGGTCGAACATTTTCTGGACCGCTACGCCGCATACTACGAGAGGCCGCGCCCCGAACTCTCGTCCGCCCTCCGCGCCCATATCGACCGCTACGCCTTCCCGG
>JAFDCZ010000270.1 GCA_019312665.1 Deltaproteobacteria bacterium
ATCCAGAGCGGAACGGAGAGTTCGACGACAGGAAGATCCTTCAGATCAACACCGTGACTCCCAGCGGGGTAGTCGATCGCCCTCCCTAGAGCGCGAAGTTCCCGCACGCCGGTCTTTGGGCTTCTGCAGATCCTCAGCATCCTGAGGCTTCCGGGGGGATACGACTCCATTTCGCGCTTCCCCGGGGGCGACTGGTTTCACGCCGATCACTTCCGCTGGGAGCTCTGCGGGAATTACGACGTCTTTGGTCTTGCTTCTGCTTGCCGGCCGGTTGACCATGGCGCCGTGGCTTGTCCGGCAAGCCCCCATCCCACCGTGGCAAGGAGAACCTCCATGAAGCGGCGATTTGCTTTGATATTTCTGTGCCTGATCTGGTCGGCGGCTCAAGCGTCGGCCGAAGTGATGCACTACTCGAAGTGCCAGCTCGCCGAGGGAAAGACGATGGCCGACGTGCAGGCTTGGGTGGACGATTGGAGAGTCCTCTCGAAAGCGAATGGCATCGACTATCGGATTCGCCTGCTGGTCCCGCACGCAGACAATGACCTGGGTGCTGATGAGTTCTTCCTGGAGGGCGGCTCGTCCACGCTCCAGTCGCACGCCGCAGCGTGGGATTGGTGGTACACATCCGACGAGGCCGCGAAGTCGGCCACTCAGCTGAATGCAGCGGCGTCGTGCGCCTCGGGAGCGATTTATCGCAGTACCGACTGACTCTCGCAGTTTGGGAAGGATTCCTTTCCCGGCCTAGCGTTTCGATGCATCGTGGGTACATGCGTTGCGCCAGTATCCTGGCGAATGGGTTTCTATGCCTGCGCTTCCATCGAACCTTGCGTCCCTGCGTGAATTCGAGAACCGACGCCAGCCAGAAGTTCTTGTAAGTATTCGTGAACATTGAGACCCGATCGCTGGGGCGAGCTGCTACACCTTCTCGCGGGGGGAAGGAGCAAAGATGGTAGTTCGTCGAATGGGCTTGTTAGGGCTGGGGATCGCTCTCGGCTGCATCGTCTCGACTGGGGCCTGGGCGCAGGCGGTCCTTCAGAGTGTCACCGTGCGGGTGAACTCCGGGCAGATGTCCACATACCTGGAGAGGGTCGCCGCACTTCAGGGGACAATGGATCGAGTCGGCAGCGGCGGGAAGGTTCAGGTCTGGAATGCGACCGTGGCGGGTACGGCCACGGGCAACACACTCGTGACCGTTGGCCATGAGAGTCTGGCGGCCTACGCAGAGACCACTGCAAAGATGGCGGCCGACCCGGAGTGGCAGAAGATCTTTGCGGGTCTCGACGATGTCCGAACCCTGGTGAGCAACAGCCTCATCGTGAGCCAGGACGGTGGGGGTCTGCCCGCCGCTGTCGAAAGCGGTGCGGTGCTCCAAGGAGTGCTGGTCCGCGTCAACCCGGGCCAGCTTGCGACCTATCTCGAGCGGGTCGCCACCCTGAAGCAGGTGCAGAAGCGGGTTGGCTCGTCGGGCAACCTCCGCGTCTGGCAGGCGACGCTCGCAGGGGAAGCGTCAGGAACCGTCGCTGTGGGCATCGTCCACCCGAGCCTGGTGGCCTATGCGGAGAACACCGCGAAGCTCCAGGCCGATGCTGAAGGGCAGAAGCTCCTCGCCGGACTCGATGCGATTCGCACGGTCGTGAGCACGAGCCTCTTCGTCAGCCCTTAGTCTCGCTGCGCAACGGGGGCGGCGTAGCCGCCCCCGTTGCGTGAGCAGCCTCGCCGGCCAGGCGCCTGGGCACCTTCGACGGGCCCGAGTCGGCCGAATTCGTCCTATCCATGCGGGATCCCCGGGTGTATAAGGGCGAAGAAGGTCCGCTGTGCCTCCCCGCAGATGCGCCTCCGCACCCCGCTCGCGCCTCCAACCTGACCGCTGAGCTCCTCCTCCCCGACGACCGGGCCTTTCGCGTTGAACCCCCAACGATCGAGAGAGTGAGGAATCACCATGCCTTTGATTACAGTTTTGCGTCAGAACGTTTCCGGCCGGGCGGCCGCCCAGCACGAGAGGCTGATCCGCTTCGTCGCCCAGCGCGCCCGCGAGGACGGCAACACCTTCAACTGGAGCACCCGGATCTCGACGGGCAGCGAGGGCCGCGTCGTCGGCTTCGTCAGCGGCGTAGACGGCTTCGCTGCGCTCGCGGGTCGGGAGGATGCGGATGCCATGATCCGCCGCCTCTACGGCGAGGGCGATGGCAACGCGATCCTCGAGTCCCTCGGTGAGGCGGTCACGAGCACGAGCTACACGGTGCTCAGCCCCCGTGAAGATCTGAGCGGCCAGGTCGTCCAGCTCGACAACCCGCCTCCGCTCCTGATGGTGACCCGGCTTCGCCCCACCCCCAGCGGCGGGCTCGGCTGTGAGGAGCTGATCCGCAAGGTCATCGAGGCGGCGGCGAAGGTGGACGAAGATCGGCGCTACAACGTGCTGACACCCGCCGTCGGCGAACTCGGCACCTACACCGTCGTTCAGGGTGTGACCGATCCGGCCCAGCTGGACAGCCAGGCGCAGTTGCCGGAACTCCTCGCCGAGGCCTACGGCGCGGCGGAGGGCCAGAAGATCTTTGCCGAAGGCACGGCCTGCATTCAGGAGGCCCAGAGCGAGCTGTCGGTGCTGCGCGAGGATCTCTCGAACCTCTCCTGAGCTGGTAGGCCCCGAGGCCAGAGAATCGGGCACCCCCGGCCGCCGTGCGCGGGCCGGGGGTGTCTCTGGTCCATCCCATCCCGATTTGAAAGGCACCCCCGCGTTCAAGCTCCGATTCAGGTTTCCGATGAGAACGGAACTCTGGAGGGAGTGCCATGTCTGATCTCGTTTACCCTGCGCGGCCCAGGAAGGCGGGCCCGCTGCGCGCCACGTGTCCTGAAGATGCCCAGCGCGTCCTTCTCACGACCCGTCGAGTAGAGGGGGAGACTCGCAATCCCCTGGCGATTCTCGATCTGGCACCTTACATCCGGCGTTACTCCGGCCGGCATGTAGAGGCCTACTACTGGGAAGACCTCCCCGATCGCTCCTACGACGTGGTAGGGCTTTCCATCCTCCAGCATACGGCGTCCGACGACCCGATCGACGACCTGGTCTTCTTGAAGCAGAAGTATGGCGGTGCCCGGATCGTGGTGGGCGGAAAATGGGTCGACACGTTGACCGAAGACGAGCGCCATTCGATCCGCGAGCAGGGGATCGACGTCTGCCACGGCCAGGGCGAGCCCTACTTCGTACCGGATCGCCCGATCGTCGATTTCGATCGGTACCCGGCCTGGGATCTGCGCGATCTCCAGACTTTCATGGGCTGGGATTCCGAGACCCAAAAGCTCATCTACCGCGCACGCCCCGAGGTGATGAGCACCCGCGGCCGCCCCTTCAACTGCCACTTCTGCCATAACACCGAGCGCAAGGTGAAGTTCTTCTCGTCACAGCGGACGGTGGACAACATCGAGCTGCTGCTCGGCCAGGGCTGCCCGGAGATCTGGTTCCAGGACGACATCTTCACACTGCGTCCCGATCGGATGGTCGAAATCCACGAATTGATGGAAGAGCGCGGGCACTCCATCAAGGGACGTTGCAAGTTCTTCTGCCACATCAACTACATCAACGATGACACGATCAAAGCGATGAAACTCTTCGATCCGCTCGAGATCCAGATCGGGGTCGAATCTGGCGACACCGAAATGATCCACCGCCTCGGCAAGAGATTCACCGCGGAGAAGGCATTCGACAACATCAGCGATCTGCTCGACGAGGGCCTGCGCGTCTACCCGCTCTTCCTGATGGGCTACCCGGGCGAGACGGTCGAGACGATGGAGAAGACCCTGCGCTTCATCGAGCGGCTCAAGCCGCGCCTGCACAAGGGTGTATGGGTCAGCTACTACCAGCCGTGCAAGGGCACCACGGGCTACGACCAGGCGATGGCGCGCAATCCAGCCTTCGGCGTCGCCCGCAACGAGGACATCACCTACGTCGATCCGAACCTGACCCGCGGTCTCATGCAAGATTACCGCGCCCGAATGATGGCCCGGCCCACAGGCGTGACCGACCCCGAGTGGCGCACGGCAGCAGGCCCCTCCCCCGGAACCCTAGGCGCCTGACACCGTCCCCCCCCCACCTAGAGAGGCCGCTTCGCTTTTCTTGCGAGGCACGGGAGTCGCCGGGGCTGGGCACAGGCCGGTCGGAATGGCTCGGCCGGGGGTCGGGTGGCCGCGTAGGGAGCTGGACGGGGTGTTGCCCTTTGCGGCTTCGCCGCGGTCAACCTACGCCCACGCTGGAGGGAACCTATGCCTGCGCTTTATTTCCGCCCGGCCTGCGCCCAGCCCCGGCGAAGCGGTTCCAGTTGCCAGCACGGCCGATCGCGGGGCGGGGGGCGGTCAGCGCGGAAGTAAAAGCGGAGCCAGGCCCGAGAGTACGCGCCCTCAACCTGCGAGCTCGGCAAACTCGGTGCAGGCGAGTTCGAGGGTCTGGTGAGCCATGCAGCGCCGGCCGCCCCCCGCCCCGCGATCCACA
>JAFDCZ010000271.1 GCA_019312665.1 Deltaproteobacteria bacterium
GAGATGGACTACCCCTATCAGGATGCGAGGGCGAAGAAGCAGATCGCGTGGGTCTTCGATCTGAACAAGTGCATTGCATGCCAGACCTGTTCGATAGCATGCAAAATGACGTGGAGTTCCGGCCGTGGGCAGGAGTACATGTTCTGGAACAACGTCGAGACCAAGCCCTATGGCGGTTACCCGAAGGCCTGGGATCTGACAGTACTCGACAAGCTCGGGGCCGGCAGCTGGAGTGACGGCACCTACGAGGGAAAGACGATCTTCGAGGCGGCTGACCAGGTCAAAGAGAAGATGATCGGGTACCGGCCTGGGGATGAAGAGTGGAACCATCCCAATATCGGAGAAGATGTGATCGCGGGCGGAGAGATGCCCCGCGGTGCACATTTCAAGGATGAGACCCATCCGCTGTGGTTCTTCTACCTGCCTCGCATCTGCAACCACTGTACCCATCCGGCCTGTCTCGCCGCCTGCCCCCGCAAGGCGATCTACAAGCGCCCGGAAGACGGCATCGTGTTGATCGATCAGAGCCGTTGCCGTGGGTATCGCGAATGTGTGAAGGGCTGCCCGTATGGAAAGTCGCTCTTCCGGGCCAATCACGAGGTGTCCGAGAAGTGCATCGGCTGCTACCCGAAGGTCGAGAAGGGCATGCAGACCCAGTGCGTGGAGAATTGCATCGGAAAGATCCGCGGCCAGGGATTCTTGACGGATCCGACCCAGGGAGAGCCAGACGAGAACAATCCCATCGACTACCTGGTCCACATCCGGAAGCTTGCGCTTCCGCTCTATCCCCAGTTCGGGACCGGCCCGAACGTCTACTACATCCCCCCGGTTCACGCGCAAAGGGACTTCCTCGAACAGATGTTCGGCCCGGGGGTGGGGCAAGCCATCGAGACCTACCGGGGCGTGCCGACGGATCCGACGCTTGCGGGCTTGCTCCAGCTCTTCGGGAGCTCACCTGAGATCATGGAAAAGTTCAAGGTGAAGAAGGGCGTCGCGTACGGGTACAACCGGAAGGGCGATCAGGTAGCCGTGGTGCCGATTACGGAACCGGCCCAGCTGCGCGATAGCTACGACAAGAAGCGCGATGTGTATCGCCTCGACGTGACGTGAGCCGATTCTCAGATGAAGGGAACTGAAATGATGAGAGCCTGCAGTCTTGCGGTCGCATGGGTCCTCTTCTCGACAAACGGAGCCCTCGCACAGGCCGCGCAACCTGAAGAGGTGCGCGTGGTCTTCGTAAGGGATGGCGTGTATTCGAGCGCGACGGACCCCGCATGGGAAGGGGTCCCCGAGACCGTCCACAAGCTGATGTCTCAGATGGTGACGTCACCTCACGGGGGGGGAAGCGTCGACAAGATCGCTGTACGGGCAACCCACGATGGCGAGGAGATCTCGATCCGCCTTCAGTGGGCCGACGCCAGCGCGGATCGTGGCGTCGGCGTGAATACGTTCCGAGATGCGGCGGCCATCGGCTTCCCGGTGGGCCGCCCCACGATCGCTCCCTCTCCCTTCATGGGGGATGAGGAACGTCCGGTCGTGATCTGGCAGTGGGCAGCGGACTTCGATGCAGATGCGGAGGGAAAGAGTCGGTTCGGAGACCGCTATCCGCACAGCGAAGGTGTCTGGATTTTTCCCCAGGACCTGAGCGTGCGACGCCAGGTGCGCGGCTGGAGAGGCGCAGACCCCGTGATCGAGTATGTGGCCAGGGGGTTCGGAACGCTCACACCTCGGATCGAGACCACCGTCGAAGGGGCCAGCGATTTCAGGGACGGGAAGTGGAGCGTCGTGCTACGCCGCAAGCTCTCGACTTCGAATTCCGAAGATCCAGTCTTCGTTCCCGGCGAAGCTTCTTCGTTGATTCTGGCGGTCTGGAACGGCAAGGAAGAAGAGGTCAATGGTCGCAAGGCCGTGACCTATCAGTGGATTCCAGCAAAGCTGGATGGAGTCGGATCAGCTACGGTGCAATGGAGAGTGGGGGGGGCGAGTGTCTCCGAATGACCCCTGCGCCGAGGACATCGCGTTCAATCTCGATAGAGCGCGGGTCTACCGCGGGCTCGCCCAACTCTTCCGGGCCCCGGATGCCGAGTGGATTCGGACCACCCGAGACCGCGACCTGCCCGAGCTCTGCCAGGCGCTGGAGCGCCTGACGAAGGACGACGACCTGGTGGGGGAGGCTCGGACCGTCTGCGATCTCTTCGAAGACACCGGTGTGGAGAAGCTACGGCGGGGGCACCAACGCGCCTTCGACGAGAGCAGCGGTACCCGCTGCGCCCCGACGGAGATGGATCAGCTGGGCGGTGCCCCGCAGCTCGAACTCACCCGTACATTCGAGATGGCCGACGTCGCCGGCTTCTACAAGGCATTTGGTGTGGAAGCGCGCGAGGGAGCTGAGCGAGGGGACCATATCGTCACGGAGCTTGAGTTCATGAATCTGCTAGCGGTAAAGCAGGCAATCGCCCTGCAGGATGAGGGTGAGGGAGAGCACTCGGAGGTCTGTCGCAACGCATCGCGCGCCTTCCTGCGGGACCATCTCGGGCGCTGGGCCCCCCGCCTCGGCGAATGCCTCGCGGCGGCAAATGGCGACCCGATCTACAGCAGTGCTGGCCGCCTGTTGGGCGGCTTCGTCGCATTCGACGCGGAGAAGATCGATGCCGCCGGCGCGCCGCTCCACCGTGTAGCCATCAAGGACATCTAGGCGGGTGGAAGGCGATCTGATCGCGTTCGAGTTCAGCGTCTTCGGCGAAGCCGGCGAACCGCTCGGTGGAAACGTCGGAGAGACCCCGCGGATCTTCGAGGCCGGTGCCCACGAAATGCTACCGGCGATCGAGAAGGAGCTCGTCCAGATGGAAGAGGGCGAGAGCCGGTCGATCATCCTCTCGCCAGACGAGGCCTACGGCCCGGTCCGAAAGGAAGCATTCTGCGAATTCCCGCTCGAGGACATCCCGGAGCCTGCGCGTCAGGTGGGGCGCAAGGTGGTCGGGCGGGCTCCAGACGGGTCCGAGGATCTCTTCGATGTGGTAGAGATCCGAGATGCCACCACTGCGGTGATCGACATGAATCACCCGCTTGCGGGACGCACCCTGCGTTTCACGATCAAAGTCGTCCGCCGGCCCTAGTAGAGTCTCACCGGGACGGGTCCGCCGGGTCGGACCCGGGCCTCGAAACAGCTCGAAGGCCCGGGCATCGCTGCCGCTCGCTCATCGCAATGGAGCAAGGAACGCGCTGACTTCGCCAACTACTTCATCGAAGCGCCCGAAGCCCCAGTTGAAGAAGCCGTGGTGGGCTCCTTCGTAGGGGAGCAACCGGCAGATATTTCCGGCGGCCTGCATCTGCTCGCAGAAATCGCGGCTGTGCGCGAAGGGCACCACGCCATCGGCCGTGCCGTGAGCTACGAGGGTCGGTGGAAGGCCGGGCCGGATGTGGTGAAGCGGTGAGATCTCTTCGCCACGCCCGTCGAAGAAGCCCGGGAATCCAGCGAGATAGTGATCCTCGCCTTCGACCCGGGTATCGAGTGCGGGATTCAGGAGAACCAGTCCGGCCGGATCGGCGAGGCTTCCACGCTCGGGCCAGGGTGTGATTACCGATGCGGCCGCCAGGTGTCCGCCCGACGAGCCGCCGGCCAGGAAGATGCGGGCCGGATCGAGACCCAGGAGCCCAGCGTTCTCGACCACGAACCGGTATGCGGCGCGAGCGTCCTCGACGGCGTCCGCGGGCTTCGTGCCATCGCGGGAATACACGCGGTAGTCCGCGGTCATGCCAATCCAGCCGCGGGAAGAAAAGTGCTCAGCCCAGGGGTAGAACTGAAGGCTGGAGCCGCCGGTCCAGCCACCGCCGAAGAAGAACAGGATTCCAGGACGAGGCCCGGATTCGGAATCCTCAGGCTCGAAGATCTGCAGCTTCAGGAGCCCGTCGTCCAGCTCCCGATACACGATTTCGCGGCTTGGGGAGAACGCGAGAGTGAACGCTCCTATCAGGCCCACGCCCACGAGTATCAGCAAGAGCGTGATGCAAAGAACAGCTTGCACACCGCGTCGGATCATGATCCCTCGAGCCTAGCAGTGAGGGCAGGGGAACCGTTTTCGCTCGAATGATCCGCGCCCCAAGGGCGCATGCCACGCGTCGGTGCTGCAGGGTTTTCCCAAAGACGCACCGCCTGCTTCCGGCCCAGCGCGGCCGGAGATCGACGCGGAGTTCGAGAAGCTGCTCGACGCCCCAGGGTAGTATCGCGTCAGGGGCGGCCGACGCCTGATGGGGTGACCAGCGGGGCAATTGCGGCGCTCGGTTGCTCTCCGGCGCTGTCCGGCCCGGCTTTCAGTTTCTCGATCTGCTCCCGGGTCCGAAGAACCCGCGGGTCGTTCGGTGCCACGGCGACAGCCCGCTCGATGTATTCGCTCGCCGCTGTCAGATCGCCGCGTCGACTCTCCAATGAAGCGACGCCGAGGAGGCCGGGGATGT
>JAFDCZ010000272.1 GCA_019312665.1 Deltaproteobacteria bacterium
ACGCAGTGCCCGGAGCGTCGTACTTCAACAACGAGCGCATGAAGGACATGGGCTACTACATGCTCGGGCCGATGTTGCCGCCGCGGAACCACACCCTGAGCGTGCGGGTTCGGCAGGATGACGGCTCCTACGTGGAGGAGATGATCACCTCCGCCGAAGGCAGCCCGCCCGAGTGGATCGAGCAGTTCCGCGAAGACGCGATCTACGACTACGAGGACACTCGCGACTCGCTGGACGAGGGCGACGTCTTTACCTGGCCCGAAGCCCTGGCCGAGTGGAGCAACGACGACATCGACGCCTGGTGGGAGAGCGAGGAGTACGGCATCCGGGCGATCGCGGTCAACACCAAGGACCTGATCGTCGCGGACATGAAGGCCGTCGACCCCGTCCCCCGCTATCAGCCGACGAACTCGTGGACTCGCGGCGTCCAATTCGTGATGGCCGGCGGCAGCATGGGCATCCTCGCGGCGATCAACGACGAAGTCGAGCGGAGCCACGTCGCGAACATCTCGCTGATCTTCTTCATCATCTTCGTGCTGCACTCCACGACCTACAAGTCCATCCCCAGTGGCGCCATCATCCTGCTCCAGATTTCGACTGCAACGATGCTCTCACTGGCCTACATGGCGGTGCGGAACGTCGGCCTGAACATCAACACCCTGCCCGTACAGTCGGTCGGCGTCGGAATCGGAGTCGACTACGCGATCTACATCGTCGACCGGATACGCCAGGAGGTCGCCGACACCGCGGACATCGACGAAGCGGTCCGGCGCGCCGTGCGAACGACCGGAATGGCGGTGACTTTCACAGCGACGACGATCGTCGGCGGCATCGTGCTGTGGAGCTTCTCGAACCTCCGCTTCCAGGCCGAGATGGCCCAGCTGCTGGTGATCCTGATGGTGATCAACATGTTCGGTGCGATCACCGTCGTTCCGGCCTTCTACTCGATCCTTCGCCCGAAGGTCGCAACCGCGCTGCTCACGGACGAGCAACGCGAGGTCATTCACCTGCAGAAGGAGCGCGAGGTCAAGCTCGGCCTGCGCGACGCGGAAGACTGAAATCGACCCGGCCTGATGGGATCTAGAATCCCATCAGGCCGGCGAAACAATCGCGGTGAAAGGCTGCGTCGCCGAAGCTCAGCTCGGCCGCCTTGGCGCGCTTGAGGAAGAGACCGATCTCCTCTTCATCCGTCATCCCGATCCCCCCGTGCATCTGGACTCCCTCTCGGGTCACCAGACTTGCCGCATCCGAGGTACGCGCTTTCGCCGCACTGGCGAGACGCGCGCTGTCGAGACGCTTCTCGTCGATTGCGCGCAGCGCGTCGAGCACGATCGACTTCGCGAGTTCGAGTTCGCAGAACATTTCCGCTGCGCGGTGCTTCAAGCCCTGGAAGCTGCCGATCAGGACCCCGAATTGCTCGCGCGTCTTCAGGTACTCGACCGTGCGTTCGAAGACCTCGAGCGAGATCCCCAACAACTCCGCGGAAAGCGCCACGCAGGCACGATCGTGGAGCGGGTCCAGGATTTCGGCGCCGGCCCCGACTTCGCCCAATACGCGGTCGGCGCCGACTTCGACGCCATCGAGACGGACTCGGGCGGCGTTGCGACTGTCGACCATGTTGCTGCGCTTGATTTCGAGACCTGCGACGGCCGAATCCACGAGGAATAGTGTGAGCCCGTCGCGACCCCCGGGGTTGCCGGCCGTGCGCGCCACGACGATCAACTGATCCGCGACGTGGCCGTCCAATACGAACTTTTTCTCTCCCGTGATGCGATAACCGTCGCCGGAGCGTTCCGCTCGGCTTTCGACCTGATAGGGATGGAATCGTCCCTGCTCCTGACTCGCGAGCGCGAGGATCGTCTCACCCGCGCAGACCCCGGGTAGAATGTCCTTGCGTTGGGATTCGCTTCCCCCCAGCAGCACCGCACTGGCCCCGAGCACGACCGTCGAGAGCAGGGGATAGGGGGAGAGACGCCGACCGCACTCTTCGATCACAACGCCGAGTTCGGCGAATCCCAGCCCGGAGCCGCCGTATTCCTCAGGAACGAGAATGCCGGCCCAGCCCAGCTCGGACATCTCCTTCCACAACGGCCGGGAGAAACCGCTGGCTTCCTTGCCGTCCCGCAATTCGCGTAGATGCGTGACGGGGGATTTCTCGTCGAGGAATTCCGCAGCGGTATCACGCAGGAATTGCTGTTCTTCGCTCAGCACCAGGGCCATCTTGTTTCCTATCTTAATCCGGTAGACCCAGCACCCGTTTGGCGATGACGTTGAGCTGCACCTCGGAAGTCCCGCCCTCGATCGAATTCCCCTTGGAGCGCAACCAGCCGCGGGTGTCGGCGATCTCCTCGGGCGTAAACCCTTCACCGCTCCAACCCAGGCCATCCACACCCATGATCGACATTTGCAACTCGAGCTTGCGCTTGTTCATCTCGCTCGCGTAGAGCTTGAACATCGACGCCGCGGCACCCGGCCCCTGTCCGGCCTTCGCTTCCTCGCCGCTTCGCCGCATACTCAAGCCGAAGCAGAGAGAATCGAGTTCGTGCTGGGCGATCCGGTCACGCAGGATGGGATCGGCCAGGCGCTCTCCGTCGGAGCCAAGGCGCAAGCGGGCATTCTCGGCCAACAGGCTCGTCGGCCGGGTCTCCACCGCCTGCTTCGTCTTCGGCGCCTTGGCTTGGTCCGTCGGAACGATCGGAAGCGGGCCGGCCCCCGACCCCATGGCCCCGGAGATCGACCTGCGCTCGTGCTCGAGCAGGCGTTTCGCGATGGTCCAGCCGCCATTGAGAGGGCCCACGAGATCCTTCGCCTCGGCCTTCACATCTTCGAAAAAGACCTGGCAGAAGTCGGAACTGCCACTGATCAGCTCGATGGGGGAGATCGTCACTCCCGGAACCTTCAAATCGAAGAGAATGAAGCTGATGCCATCGTGCTTGGGTACATCGGGATCCGTTCGCACCAGGCAGAAGATCCAATCGGAGACGTTTGCCTGGGTGGTCCAGATCTTCGAACCGTTGATGATGTAGTGATCCCCATCGCGCACGGCGCGGGTCTGGAGGCCTGCCAGGTCCGACCCCGCACCGGGTTCGCTGTAGCCCTGACACCAGTTGATTTCACCCTTCGTAATCCTCGCGAGGTGCTCCTTCTTCTGCTCTTCATTGCCGAACTCGAGCAGCACGGGGCCCAGCATGGCCACACCAAAGAAGCTCACCGCCGGGGGGTAGGCCCCGACGCGGCCGAGCTCTTCGTTGAGCACCTGGAGTTCCGCCTTCGAAAGACCGCCGCCGCCGTATTCCCGTGGCCAAGTCGGAGTGGTATATCCTCGACTCCCCATCGCGTGCAGCCACTGATCCTGTTCCTGCTTGGTCGGCGGGGAAGCTGCACCGCCCGGGGCGAGGACTCGCAGAGACGCCGGGCAATTTTCTTCCAACCAGGGACGCAGCTGCTGCCGAAAGGCTTCGAGTGCTTCGTCTTCGCTACTCACGTCGGATCCTCCGCTATGCGCGCCAGAAAGTAGCAGGGTGATGGGACTCGCTGATTTCGCTTCACCCAGCCCGGCTGTCGGCGCGAATCATTGGCGCTCGAACGGCAGGGGCGGCAGGAAGTATGGAGCAAGGGCCCCGGCGATGCCTTCGCGCAGCTTCTCGCGATTCGCATGCGGACCGGTGTGCGGCGCGAATTCCAGATGCGGGCCACGGTTCTCAGGGCCGACGAGCTTCATCGCACGAACGCGAACGAGCAGCTCGAGCCCCCCGACGGCGTCTTGCAACTCGTTTCCGTCCGCGTCCAGCACCACGGCGTGCAGCGACGCAGCCGGGGCAACGCCGATGTAGGAGCTGTATGCGGGAAGCCGTCGCGCCTCGGTGCCGTTCTGCTCGAACTCCAATTCACGTTGCACACCATCCCAGCTGGCGACGTTTCCCGTGACCTTCGCCTCGCGGATGAAGAGGTTCGGAATGATGAGCGTGTCGAAGTCGGCGTACTTCGCGAGCTCGAACACGAGCCTGCGAGCCGCCTCGTCGAAACCCGCCCCGGCGCCCTTCTCACCGGCTCGCGCCTGCTTGATGCTGCGGAGCCACAGGCGACGCGCGTCGCGGGCCGAGGCGGTTCTGAGTTGAGTGCCTTCCGAGCGGAGATAGGTCTCGAGCTCCGACCACACGGGAGCACGCAGGTGCTCCAGTTCCGGCGACATGATCGCCGTCGTATTCAACGGCAGGATCAGCAGATTCCGCACTTGGTTGCCCGCGAGAACGGACCTCGCCTTCGGCGACGGGCTCACGCACGCGAACAGCGACGTGATCGCGAACGTTGCAATGAGGAGTTTGGGGGAGCGGGCCACGGAGGCGCGAAAACGTAGGGCGTCTGGTACCGGCCCCACAAGAGGCGATGGGCCTGATAGAGTGCGCGGATGCCCGATTCCGCCGCCGACCGGCGGTACGC
>JAFDCZ010000020.1 GCA_019312665.1 Deltaproteobacteria bacterium
ATCGACCAGGCCGAGCCCAGTGGCGGAAGCTCGCGATCAAGACCAGCAGCACGCCTGCATTGGCCAGCGTGATCCAGAACAGGTAGGCGCCCGCGTAGTCCTTCGGCCGGAGCGATTTTCCGGCCTCGGCTCGCTCGGCAAAGGAGAGCCCAAACGGGTCCGGACCCAGTACCAGGAAAGCCATTGCGGGAAGCAGCAGCAGGCCCAGCAAGATGCGGACGCGCACTGGCCAGAGGGATTCGACTACTCCGCTCTCGGTCGCTGATGACATCACGGTTCTGGCACCAGTGTAGAGGAAGTCGGGTGAGCCACGTGAAGGGCGCGTGAGAATCAGGCCTCTCGTGCTCCGTCCCGGGGAAGATCGATCGTTGACTTCCCAGAATGCCGCCGAGGCTGCCGACTGTTACGAGCGCTTCGGCGGAAGCAGATCCGTGATCGTGCCCGCGGCCAACTCGGCGGCCATGGCGATCGTCTCGGAGAGCGTCGGGTGGGGGTGCACGGTGAGGCCGATGTCTTCGGCGTCGGCACCCATTTCGAGTGCCAGGGTGGCTTCGGCGATCAAGTCGCCAGCGCCGGGGCCCGTGATGCCCGCGCCGAGCAGGCGCCCATCTTCTTCGGAGAAGAGCAGTTTGGTAAGGCCTTCATTGCGGCCGATGCTGAGTGCGCGGCCGCTCGCTGCCCAGGGGAAGACGGCTTTGCGTACAGCGATGCCCTCGGCTTTGGCCGTTTCCTCGGTGAGCCCGGTCCAGGCGATCTCGGGATCCGTATAGGCGACCGACGGAATGGCGCGCGCGTCGAAGGAAGCGGGAAGGCCGGCGATGACTTCCGCCGCGGTCTTTCCCTCATGGGTGGCCTTGTGGGCGAGCATGGGTTGGCCGGTAAGATCGCCGATGGCGTAGACGTGGGCCAGGTTGGTGCGCTGCTTGGTGTCCACGGGGACGAAGCCGCGCTCGTCCACGAGAAGGCCGGCGGCCTCGGCGCCGATCCTGTCGCCATTCGGCCTGCGGCCGACCGCGACGAGCACCTGGTCGAAGCTCTCCTGTGCTGGAGCGTCCTTTCCGGAGAACGTCACGAGCAGGCCATCGGCCTTTGCTTCGATGCCTTCGACCCGGGTGCCGAGCCAGATCGCGTCGAGGCGCTGCTTCAAGCGTCGCTCGAGGGGACGCACCAGATCGCGGTCGGTGCCGGTCATCAGACGATCGAATAGCTCGACCACGGAAACCTGAGCGCCGAACGCCGCGTAGACCGTGGCCATCTCGAGGCCGATGATGCCGCCGCCGATCACCAGCAGACGGCCGGCCACGGATCCGAGTTCGAGGGCGGAGGTCGAATCGAGGATGCGCGGGTCGTCCGGGATTCCAGGCAGCACCACCGTGCGTGAACCGGCGGCGAGGATGGCGTTCTGGAAGCGGATGCGGCGCGTGCCGTCCTTTCCCGTGACCTCGAGTTCGTGGCTGCCCACGAAGCGGCCTTCGCCCTGGATGACCTCGACGTGTCGCTGCTTCGCCAGGCCGGACAGGCCGCGGGTCAAGCCTTGGACCACCTCGTTCTTGCGCGCGCGAATTCGTTCGAGATCGAGTCGCGGCGCTCCGAAATCGATTCCGTGCTCGGCGAGCGCCGCCGCTTCCTCGATCACATCGGCCATATGCAGGAGGGTCTTCGAGGGGATGCAGCCGACGTTCAGGCAGACACCGCCGAGTGTCGGGTAGCGTTCGACCAGCGTGACCTTCTTGCCGAGATCGGCTGCCCTGAAGGCAGCGGTGTAGCCCCCCGGGCCCCCGCCCAGGACGAGCACTTCCGTATCGGGTGCGGAAGCGCTGGCGGTCGCGGCTTCGGGAACGGGAGCGAGTTCCGGTTCCTTGGCCGGCGGTGCCTCCACGGCCGTGCTCGCCTCTACCTGGACGACACAGAGCGCATCGCCCTCGCCGACCTGGTCGCCAACGCTGACCACCATTCGCTCCACGACACCTGCAACCGGCGACGGCACATCCATCGAGGCCTTGTCGCTCTCGAGGGTGACGATGGAATCCTCCACCGCGAGGGTATCGCCCGGGCCGACCAGCAGATCGACCACATCGACGCCGTCGAACTCTCCGATGTCGGGGACGCGAACCGTGATGGATTCCGGCATCAGAGCAGCAGGCGCCGGAGTTCCGAGAGCAGGCCCGACAGGTGGCGGGTGAAGCGCACGGCGTCGGCACCGTCGATTACCCGATGGTCGTAGGAGAGCGAGAGCGGCAGGATGAGCCGGGGAATGAAGGTGCCGTCCTGGTGAACGGGTTTCCATTCCATCCGGGAGATGCCCAGGATCGCGACCTCTGGATGGTTCACGATGGGCGTGAAGAAGGTTCCGCCGATCCCGCCCAGGCTCGAGATGCTGAAGCTCCCGCCCTGTAGATCCGACGGGCGCAGCTTGCGGGTCCGCGCACGTTCCGAGAGATCCCCGAGTGCCCCAGCCAGTTCGAACAGCCCTTGGGTATCCGCATCCCGAATCACCGGCACGACGAGGCCGTTTTCCGTCTCCACGGCGACGCCGACGTTGAAGTAGCGCTTCAAGATCAGGTTCTCGCCGGTGATGTCGAGGGAGGCATTGAAATGAGGGAAGTCACGTAGCGCCGCCGTGACGGCTTTGACCACGAAGGGCAGGAAGGTGAGCTTCACTCCGCGACGCTCGGCTTCGGCCTTCTGGCTCTTCCTGAACGCATCGAGCTCGGTGATGTCCGCTTCGTCGAACTGGGTGACATGGGGGACGGTGACCCAGCTGCGATGCAGGTTGGCGGCGGAGAGCTTGCGGATACGGTTCAGCGGCTGCAGCTCGGTTTCGCCGAACTTCGAGAAATCGATCTCGAGCGGAGCCGCGACCTTCACGCCGGCAATCGGAACGCCCCCGGCCGCACCGCCGCTGACCAATGCCTTGACGAAGGCCTGGACATCCTCCTTCAGGATGCGGCCCTTGCGGCCGCCTCCGGGCACCAGGGTGAGGTCGACTCCCAGTTCGCGCGCGAGCCGGCGAACGGATGGGCTGGCGTGGGACTTGGCCGGCTTCCAGGCTTCGGGCGGGTCTTCGTTCTCTTCCAGAACCGTGGGCACGGCCATCGCGTTCGGTGTGCCAAGCGCGGGAGCTTCAACCGGTGCAGCCGGCTCGGGCAGCGCCGGTGCGGCTTCGGGCACTTCTTCGGCGGGGACGCCATCTCCAGAGGGCTCGATGATCGCGATCAGGTCGCCTTCACTGATCTCATCTCCCAACGTGACACGCAGCTCTTGGATGACTCCCGCGCACGGCGCCGGAACTTCCATGGTTGCCTTGTCGCTCTCGAGCACGACGAGCGATTGCTCCTTTTCCACCGTGTCGCCGGGGCCGACCAACAATTCGACCACTTCGACGCCCTGGAAATCGCCGATGTCCGGAAGACGGAATTCGAGCAGGCTGCTCATGCTTCTAGACCTTCCAAGGATGCGGTTTGGAAGGATCGATGCCGTACTTCTCCAACGCGGCCTGAACGCTCTTCGGCGGGAGATGCCCCTCGTCCGAGAGGGTCTTCAACGCTGCCGCCGCGACGAAATAGCGGCTTACTTCGAAGAAGTGGCGCAGCCGCTCGCGGGTATCCGAGCGCCCGAAGCCGTCGGTTCCCAGGCTGCGGAAGCGCGCGTTCACGAAGGGGCGGATCTGGTCCGGAAGGGCCTGCAGGTAGTCCGTGGCTGCGACCACCGGCTCCCGGCCGTCCCCGAGGCTCTCTTCGACGTAGCTCTTGCGCTGGGGCTCCGTCGGGTGGAGGCCATTCCAGCGCTCGGCTTCCATTCCGTCGCGTCGCAGCTCGTTCCACGAGGTGACGCTCCAGACTTCGGCGCAAACCTGATGATCACTCTCGAGCAATTCGGCTGCGGCCAGGACCTCGCGCAGGATGGTGCCGCTGCCGAGCAAGCGCACCTTCGGCCCGTCGCCGGCCGGGGCTTCGCGAATCCGGTACATGCCGCGCAGGATGCCCTCCTGCGAACCTTCGGGTATTGCGGGCTGGGCGTAGTTCTCGTTCATCACCGTGACGTAGTAGAAGATGTTCTCGCCTTCGGCGTACATGCGTTGCATGCCGTCTTGGAGAATCACGGCCAGTTCGTAGGCATACGCCGGGTCGTAGGTCCGGCAGTTCGGAACCGTTGCTGCGAGCAGCGGGCTGTGGCCGTCCTGATGCTGCAGGCCTTCCCCGGAGAGCGTCGTTCGCCCGGCCGTGCCACCTAGCAGGAAGCCTCGCACCTGGGAATCCGCGGCGGCCCAGATCAGATCGCCGACACGCTGGAAGCCGAACATCGAGTAGAGGATGAAGAACGGAATCATCGGCAGGCCGTGGTTCGTGTACGACGTTCCGGCGGCGATCCACGAGGCCAGGCCGCCCGCCTCGTTGATTCCCTCCTGCAGGATCTGACCGCTCTTGTCTTCGCGGTAGTAGGCGATCGTATCCGAATCGACCGGCTCGTAGAGCTGGCCTTCCGAGGCGTAGATGCCGACCTGCCGGAACAGCCCTTCCATGCCGAAGGTGCGCGATTCGTCGGGCACGATCGGCACGATGCTAGGGCCGATCTTCTTGTCCTTGGTGAGCGCGGAGAGCATTCGCACGAAGGCCATGGTGGTGGAGATCTCGCGCTCGCCTGTTCCATCCAGCAGGGATTGGAAGGTCGAAAGGGGTGGAATCTCGAGCCGCGGCATCTCTGGGTTGCGCGCGGGGAGGGATCCGCCAAGGGCTGCGCGTCTTTCCTGCAGGTAGCGGAGCTCCGGACTGTTGGCGTCCGGCTTGTAGAAGGGCGCCTCGGCGATCTTGTCGTCAGGGATCGGGATGCGATAGCGATCGCGGAACTTCTTCAGGGAATCTTCGCCGAGCTTCTTCTGCTGGTGCGTGAAGTTCTTGCCTTCTCCCGCTTCGCCCATGCCGTAGCCCTTTACGGTCTTGGCCAGGATCACGGTGGGCTTGCCCGTCGTGTGGACGGCGGCATGGTAGGCGGCGTAGACCTTGGTCGGATCGTGGCCTCCCCGGTTCAGCTGCCAGATGTCGTCATCGGTGAAGTTGGCGACCATGGCTTCGAGTTCGGGGTGGGCGCCGAAGAAATGCTCGCGGACGTAGGCGCCACCTCGAGCCTTGTAGTTCTGGTAGTCACCGTCGACGGCTCGCTCCATGCGATCGAGCAGCAGGTTCTTCTTGTCACGGGCCAGGAGCGGATCCCAGCGGTCGCCCCAGATCACCTTGATCACGTTCCAACCGGCGCCGCGGAAGGTGCCCTCGAGTTCCTGGATGATCTTGCCGTTGCCGCGTACCGGCCCATCGAGCCGCTGCAGGTTGCAGTTCACGACGAAGATCAAATTGTCCAGCTTTTCCCGGGCGGCAAGGCCGATCGCACCCAGCGATTCGGGCTCGTCCATTTCGCCATCGCCCATGAACGCCCAGACCTTGCGCTGGCCCATCTCGGCCAGGCCCCGGTTCTCCAGGTATTTCATGAAGCGCGCCTGGTAGATGGCCGAGATCGGGCCGAGGCCCATCGAGACTGTCGGGAACTGCCAGAAGTCCGGCATCAACCACGTGTGCGGGTAGGAGGTGAGTCCATCGCGCTCTACCTCTCGGCGGAAATCATGAAGCTGGGCTTCGCTGATGCGGCCCTCGAGGAACGCCCGGGAGTAGATGCCCGGGGAGCAATGGCCCTGGATGTAGAGCAGATCCGGCCCGTCTGGATGATCCGGCCCTTTGAAGAAGTGGTTGAAGCCGACATCGTAGAGCGTGGCCGCACTGGCGAAGCTGGCGATATGCCCGCCGAGCTCGGAGATCTCGCGATTCGCCTGCACCACCATCGCCATCGCATTCCAGCGGATGATCGAGCGGATGCGGTGCTCGAGCCCGGGCTCGCCGGGCATCTGGGGTTCGTCGCTTGCGTGGATCGTATTCAGGTAGGCGGTGGTGGCCGAGTAGGGCAGGTGGGCGCCGGAGCGCCGCGCCTTGTCGATCAAGCGCTCGATCAGATAGTGACCGCGCTCGACCCCTTCATTGCGGATGGCGGAGTCGAGAGCCTCCAACCATTCCGCAGTCTCTTGCGGATCGATATCCGTCTTGGGCTCGACCATGGCTTCCCCTGTGTTGCCTGATGGAGAGTCGCACCCAGGGAATCGGTTACCAGGGGCGTTCTACTTGAGTCCAAGCCGTTCGCTTCGTTGGGAAATGCCCTCGCTTCGAAGCGTCGGTAGCGCATTATTCTGGCGACCTGGGGGCTTCAGTGCAGGCGCCGAGTCGTCCAACGCCCGGTCGCCAGGTAGGCGCCGTTCATCACGGTCATCAGGCCCGCACTGACGAGGCTGGCGACGAATACGCCTCGGGGGCCCATCGCCAGGCCCCAATCACTGGCCAGGTAGAAGCCGCCGGGGATCGTCACGAGCAGCGTGAGGCCGAGCGAGATGGCCATCGGCACGGTCATGTCCCCGGCGCCCTGGAGGGTTCGGAAGAACACGAAGGAAAAACCGAAGAAGAAGAACTGACCCGCTTGATAGGTCATGAATTCGGCACCGAGGCGAACGACTTCTGGATCGTCGGTGAACAATGCCATCAGGGGCTCTCCGAAGAAGAAGAGCCCAAGGGCGATCGACCACAAGAGCGGCGCGTGTACGCCGAGCCCCACACCGATGGCTCGCCAGGCCCGTGGGATGTTGCCGGCGCCCAGGTTCTGACCCACAAGGGTCGCCGCAGCTCCGGCCAGAGGAAAAGCGATCATCGGGCCGACCATGCCGAGCCGGAGGCCGATCGAGTAGGCGGATTGGGCTTTCTCGCCGAAGCTTCCCATCAGTCCGAGGAACGCCACGTTGACGATGAAGCCACCTAACATTTGAAGGCCAGGGCGCCATGAGAGCGAGAGGATCCGGCCGAGCCACTCCCGATCCGGCCGCAGGTGATGCGGGCGAAGATGGATGCGGCTACGCCCGCTGAACAACACGCGGAACATCAGGACCAGGCCGAAGGCCTGGCCGATGGCCAGCCCCGCGGCGACGCCAAGGACGCCCAGGGCGGGGATCGGGCCTGCGCCGAACATCAATACGTACTCGGCGGTCAGGGTGATCGGGATCTGCACGATGCTGATCACCATCGGAGTCGTCGTATCCCCGGCGCCTTGCAGCACGCCGTGGAAGAGCATGCCGAAGAGAAAGCCGAAGGCGAGCAACAAGGTGAGGCGCGCGTAGGGAACGCCGAGCTCGAGCACGGCAGGACTCACGTTCATCGCGCCGAGAAGCGGCCCGGCAAATAGGAGCCCGATCAGCGCAACGGCCACGGACATCCCTGCGCCGAGCAGCAGGACCTGTCCCGTGACCCGTTCGGCCAACCCCTGGTCACCTTCGCCAATGGCCCGGGCGATCAATGCTTGAGCCCCGAAGCTGCCGCCCATGGCCAGCATGAAGAACACCTGGCGGATCGATTGATTGGTGACGACGACCGCGGTGGTGGCTTGTTCGCCGAGCCGGCTCAGGAAGGCGAGATCGACCATCTGGAAGGTCGCGTGGGCGAGGCTGGTGACCACCAACGGCAAGGCGAGGACGAGCAGGGAGACGAGCAGGCGCCCCTGGGTGTGGTCGTGGCTCGTCCAGGACCGCGCGCGCGAAGGAGGCCGCGCGCCCGATCCGGTCTGCTCACTCACGGGCGGTCCAGATCTCCGAGGAAGCGGGCCACGGCTTCCGTGAAGGCGTCGTTCTCATCGCCGGCGACCATATGGCCGGCGCCCGAGACATCTTCGAATCGCGCGTGGGGCACGAGTTCCAGGAACTCGCGCGCATGTTCCTCGCCGACGAGCTCGCTCATTCGGCCGCGGATCAACATCGCAGGGATGGAGAGTGCACGGGCGGCGTCCAGCAGATCTTCCTGGCGCAACGCCAGGCCGGGGCGGCTGCGGCCGGTCATGAAGGCCGGATCCCAATGCCAGAACCAGCGGCCGTTCTCCCGTTGGCGCAGGTTCTTGGCCAGGCCGTCCGTGTTCTTCGGCCGCGGCCGGTGGGGCAGGTAGGTCGCGATGGCGTCGGCGGCCTCCTCGAGGTTGGCGAAACCCTCGAGGACCCGTTCGGACATGAAGCCCATGATCTTCGCCGCGCCATTCAGATCCATGCGCGGGGTGACATCGACCAGCACGAGGGCGGAAAAGGGCGCGCTCTCGGCGCCGTGGGCGCCGAGCAGTGCCGAGATCCCGCCTAGCGAAGCGCCGACCACCACGGGTGGGCGTCCGAGTGCGCGGGCCACACAAACGGAATCCTGGCCGTAGCGCGTCAGCGTGTAGTCGGTGGCCGGATCCCAATCGCTATCGCCGTGGCCGCGCAGGTCGAGGCTGAGCGCGTACCAGCCTTGATTGGCCAGTGCTTCCGCGCTGCCCTTCCAGGAGTGGCGGGTCTGACCGCCACCGTGTTGGAAGAGCACGGCCGGCGCGTCCGGGTCTCCCCACGCAGTGGCAACGAGGCGCAGCCCGTCATCCGTGCGAAAGCAGACTTCCCTTCCGTTCACGCCGCCTCCTCGAGGGCATGGAAGCGGGCGAGGATCCGCTCACCCTCCGGATGGGCGAGGATGCGGTCGCTCAGCAGCTTCTTCTGTTGCTCGGCGGCCAGCTTGGGTTGATCGACGGTCGCCCAGCGCACGATGCCTTCCCAGATCGGGTCGACGAGCTCGTGGCCAGGGACGCCAGCGCCTCTTCTTCCCTTGAAGTGGATGCTGCGCAGCTCGCCGAGGAAGAGCCGCAGGGAGCTGACGTGTACCTCTTCATCCCGGCGGATGCGCTCGACGATCTCGGCGGCATGGTTCGCTTCGTCGCGCCGCTCCGTGAAGAGCTCTGGATCTCGAAGCAGGGATTCGGTCATCGAGAATCCCAGCTCCGCCCGGAATTCGATCAGCAGCAGATTGAGCAGGAACGAGAGGAGGCGGGCGTGGCCTTCCGGGATCTCCGGCGGCAGGACGAGATCGCCTTCGGGCCGCGCGATGTTTTCCGGCACCTCGGGCTCCGGGTAGTCCACCTCGCCGAAGGCCAGGTCCCGAAGCACGAACCACATTACATCGTGTCCGCCGATGCCCCGGGCCGGCTCGCCGCCTTCGTCCAGGCCGTGGGCCACAAGCAACCCGCCGTTCAGATGGCCGATTGCCATCTCGGAGATGTCTTCTTCGATCACGTCTTGGAAATCCGGGAAGGTCATTTCAGCAAGTATCCGGCCTCGGGCCTCGATGTGTCCGGTGATGGTGAGGGTGTTCCAGAAGGTCTGTCCCAGGCCTTCCTGGAGCATCAGCTTCATCTGGGCCTCGTTGGGGTAGCGAAGGCCACCTAGCAAGGAGGCATCGGCCGCGAGGAGATCGCCTCCACGAGCCCTCAGCGCATCCGTCCAGGCATCGATGGCAGGTCCACGGCGCACGAAGCGAGGAGGAATGTAGGTGCCGTTCGTGTCGAACCCGCCGTGCAGTCGCTGGCCGTTCTCGACCTGCGGGGATGCGTAGTCGTGGGAGCGCATCAGCTCGTCCTCGGAGAATCGGAGGGTCGTCATTTCATGTTTCCTTCCCGGTGGGCGAGGGCACGGCCTACGAAGCGAGTCACCTCGCCTAGCAATTTGGAACGCGGCGTGCCTTGCTCGGTTCCGTAGCGAAGTGCCTGGCTGACCAGCCCAACGATCCCGTGGGCGATCACATCCGGATCCATGTCGGCCACCAGTCGGCCGGCTCCCATGCCGTGCCGAAGCCCCTGAGCGATGGACTCGGCCAATTGCTCGGGCAAGCCGGCCGAGCGCGGGAGGTCTGCCGTGATCAGGGCCGCGTCCGCAAATGTCGTGCGCAGGATGCCCGGATTCTCATCTGAGTAGGCCAGCAGCGCTTCCAACGAACGGTAGATGCGGTCTTCGAAATCGGTGCTCTCGCGGGCCGCCGCGTGCACCCGCTCCATCAACTCACTGGAGGCCTGCTCCGAGAACGCCAGGAAAGCTTCTCGCTTGTCCGCGAAATGAACGTAGAAGGTTCCGGTGGCGAGGTCGGCCGCCGTAGCGATGTCCTGGGGACGGGTGGCGTGGTAGCCGCGCTCGACGAACAGGGCACGGGCCGCCGCCAGCAGTCGGCCCCGGGTTTCAGCCTTTCGACGCTCCCTTCTGCCGGTCGGAATTTCGGCGATCGGGTGCGGTTGGCTCACGTGGATGACAATTATTCATCCGTGAAGAATCGTCAACCTTTCTTGTCGGTGGGCCGTACCAGCCCCTCCTGGGCCACGGAGGCCACCAGGTCGCCACCTCGCTGGTAGATCGAGCCCCGGGAAAAGCCGCGGGCGCCAGCAGCCGAGGGGCTCTCCTGGGCATAGAGCAGCCACTCGTCCGCCCGGAAGGGGCGGTGGAACCAGACGGCGTGGTCGAGGCTGGCCGCCATGGCGACCGGACCGAGGGGGCCCTTCATTCCGTGGTGACGCAGAATGGTGTCGATCATCGACATGTCCGACGCGTAGACCAGGATGCATTGGTGGAGCAGCACGTCGTCCGGCACGCTGCCCGCGGCGCGCACCCAGATCCGGTTCGGGTCCGGCCGAGCATCGCCGCCCATGAAGACCGGCAGGTCGACATAGCGATAGTCCACCGGGGGGGCGCCCCGGGCTTCGCGCTTTCGGGCGTCTGGGATGCGATCCAGATTGGCGGCAATCATTTCCTGCCAGTTCGGCAGGCTCTCCGGCTCTGGCGCCTCCGGGGCGGAGTTCTGGTGGTCGTAGCCCGGCTCGGGCGCGTGAAAGGAGGCCGCCATGTTGAGGATGGCGCGCCCGTCCTGGATGGCGACGACGCGGCGGGTGGTGAAGGACCGGCCGTCTCGGATCCGGTCGACCTTGTAGAGGACGGGCACCTTCGGGCTTCCGGCCCGCAGGAAGTAGGCGTGGAGGGAATGGGCGGGAAGATCCTTCACCGTCCGGCCCGCCGCGGCCAGGGCCTGGGCAAGAACCTGGCCGCCGAAGAGCCGCCCCTCCTGGCCGGACTCGTTCTGGCCCCGGAAGATGTTGAGCTCGATTTCTTCGAGATCGAGCAGGCGCAGAAGTTCGTCGAATCGCTTCGTCATGGGGGCGGTCTCTAGCATGTGGTCGCACGGCTCGCCTGATACCCTGCCGGCCTGTTCTCGACCCGAGGAGGAAAAGGATGAAGGTGCGCGCCGCAGTGGCCCGAGAGGCCGGGAAGCCGCTCTCGATCGAAGAGGTGGAGCTGGCGGGCCCGGAGCCCGGGGAGGTCCTGGTCGAGATCAAGGCGACCGGGGTCTGCCATACGGATGCCTACACCCTCTCGGGCCGGGATCCGGAGGGCCTCTTTCCCAGCATCCTCGGCCACGAGGGAGCTGGCGTCGTGGTCGAAGTGGGGAAGGGCGTTTCCAGCGTCGCGGTCGGCGATCACGTGATTCCGCTCTACACGCCGGAGTGTCGGGAGTGCAAGACCTGTCTTTCGGGGAAGAGCAATCTCTGTACAGCGATCCGTGCCACCCAGGGCCAGGGTCTGATGCCCGACGGCACGAGCCGGTTCTCCTCGGGCGGAGAGCGTCTCTACCACTACATGGGAACGTCGACCTTCTCGAACTACACGGTCTTGCCGGAGATCGCGCTGGCCAAGATCCGCAAGGACGCTCCCTTCGAGAAGGTCTGCTACATCGGCTGCGGCGTGACGACCGGAGTCGGTGCGGTCGTCAACACCGCGAGGGTCGAAGCTGGCGCGAATTGCGTCGTGTTCGGTCTGGGCGGGATCGGCTTGAATGTCGTGCAGGCGCTGCGGATGGTCGGGGCGGATCGCATCGTCGGTGTCGACACCAACCCGGACAAGCGCGCCCTGGCCGAGCGTTTCGGAATGACCGACTTCGTGAACCCCGCCCTGGTGGACGATCTGGTTCCCCACCTCGTCGAGCTCACTGATGGAGGAGCCGACTACAGCTTCGAGTGCATCGGCAATGTGAACGTGATGCGTCAGGCCCTGGAGTGCTGCCACCGGGGATGGGGCGAGTCGATCGTGATCGGGGTGGCCGGAGGTGGCGAGGAGATCGCGACGCGGCCTTTCCAACTGGTGACGGGGCGTGTCTGGAAGGGTTGTGCGTTTGGCGGCGCCAAGAGCCGGAGAGACGTGCCCAAGATCGTCGACTGGTACATGGAAGGAAAGATCAACATCGATGATCTGATCACCCATGTGCTGCCGCTCGAGAAGATCAACGACGCTTTCGAGTTGATGCACGCCGGAGAATCCATCCGCACGGTGGTCCGCTTCGACTCCTGAGCATCGCGCCTCAGGCCGCGGGGTAGCGCCTTCCCAATTCCGCGGTCACTTCGAAGAACTCTTCGACGATCTCGTTCAGTACTTCCGCCACCGGACGTATCTCGTTGATGCGCCCCGCAACCTGCCCCGTCAGCGCGACCGAGGCGTTCATGTCTCCACCGAAGTAGAGATCCATGGCCTTCCCAAACTCGCCCATGATGTTGCGGTCCGCGTACTCGAGGGCTTCGGTGTGTTCCGTGCGCAATGCACGAAGGCCCGGACCGAATTTCCGATTCAGGAAGATGGTGTCCGTCTCGCGGGCCTCGGTGATCGATTTCTTCCAGTTCTCGTGAACGGGCGATTCGGTACTCGCGACCATGCGGGTGCCGAGCTGGACACCCTCTGCACCCAGCGCGAAGGCCGCCGCCATGGTTCGTCCGTCGAGCATGCCGCCCGCGGCAATGATCGGCACGTCGAAATGGGAGGCGATGAGCGGAAGCAACACCATCGATGCGACATCCCGCGGATTCTTGAAGCCGCCTCCTTCGCTGCCTTCGACGATCAGCCCATCGACGCCCGCCGTCACCGCCTTTTCCGCGCCGGCCAGGGTGGGCACGACATGGAAGACGGTCAGGCCGGCCTCCTTCAGCTGGGCGGTGTACTTCGTCGGGCTGCCGGCCGAAGTCGTGACGAACTTCACGCCCTCGTCGACCACGAATTGGACGATATCGGGATCCCGCACGAAGGCCTGGGCGATGTTCACGCCAAAGGGATTGTCCGTGAGTGTCCGCATCTTGCGGATTTCCTCGCGGATCACGTCGAGCTCGCCAGACGAGGTCTCGATGATGCCCATGCCGCCGGCGTTCGAAACGGCCGAAGCGAGCTGGGAGCGGGCAATCCAACCCATCGGGGCCTGGACGATGGGGATTTCGACGCCAAGGAGATCGGTAACGCGGTTGCGGATGATCGACATAGGCGCGGACGATAGCCCGGTACCGGCTCGGGTGATTATACTGGGGCCCCGTTTGCCAAGGAGGAATCCACATGAGGCTCCACGACAACCTCGACTACCACGCTCGCCAGGCTCCGGACTCCATCTTCGCCGAGATGGGAGAGCGCCAGATCAGCTACGCCGAGGCGCAGCTCGAAGCCAACCGGCTCGCCAACGCGCTGATCGCCGAAGGGCTCCAGATCGGCGACCGGGTTGCCATCCTGTCCAAGAACTCGATCGAGATGGCCGTCTTCTATTTCGCCTGCTCGAAGGCCGGGGTCGCGCCGGTGCCGTTGAACTATCGGCTGGCACCGCCGGAGTGGGCCTACATCCTGAATGATTCCGGCTCCAAGCTGTTGGTCGCTCAGCCGGAGCTGGCCGCGGCGCTCGAACCGGTGCGGCAGGATCTGGGCGAGATCAAACGCTTCCTCTCGGTGAACGGCAAGGCCGAGGGTTGTGACGAGCTGTCGGATTTCGTCGCCGGCCAACCGACGACCGCTCCCGACCGCTTCGTACCGCTGACGGCGGACCTCTATCAGATGTACACGAGCGGTACGACCGGCCGGCCCAAGGGAGCGGTGCTTTCCCAGGAAGCTGTCTGCTGGCAGCTCTATCAGGCCATGGTCGGTTTCAGTATCAGCAGCGGCGAACGGGGGCTGATCGTGGCGCCGATGTATCACGCTGCCGCCGGAATATGCACGTTCGCCATCGTGGGTGGCGGTGGAACTCTCGTGATCCACGAAGACTTCGACCCGAAGGCTGTCGTGGACGCGCTCTCGGATGGCGGCATCACGGTTTCGTTGCTGGTTCCCGCGATGATCCAGTTTTGCCTGGTCGCGGTTCCGGATGTTGCCGAGCGCAACTACGAAAAGCTGCGCCTGCTGATCTACGGTGCCTCCGCGATTGCCGAGGCCTCTCTTCGCCAGGCCATGGAGACGTTCGGCTGTGATTTCGTGCAGGGCTATGGCATGACGGAGACGACGGCTGCCGTTTCGTACCTGATGCCGGAAGACCACCGGCGAGGATTGGCCGGTGAGCCGGGCCTGTTGCTCTCGGCGGGCCGGGCGTTGATCGGCACGGAAATCCGCATCGTCGATGGCGAAGGGAAGCCCGTGCCGAACGGCACGATCGGCGAGGTGGCCGCACGCGGCCCCCAGCTGATGCGCGGCTACTGGAACCTGGAAGAGGCGACAGCCGAAGCCCTGCGGGATGGTTGGATGCACACCGGCGACGCGGGAATCATGGATGACGAGGGCTTCGTCTACATCCAGGACCGGGTGAAGGACATGATCATTTCCGGGGGAGAGAATGTGTATCCTCGGGAGATCGAGGATGTGCTCTACGAACATCCAGCAGTCGCGGAGGCGGCAGTGATCGGAATCCCCGATGAGAAGTGGGGCGAGACGGTGAAGGCGGTCGTCGTCCTGAAAGAGGGAGAGGAAGCCACCAGCGAAGAGCTGCTGGCGTTCTGCAAGGGCCGGCTCGGTGGCTACAAACGACCGCGAAGCGTCGATTTCATCGCAGCGCTTCCGCGCAATCCGAGTGGCAAGGTGCTGAAGAAGGATCTGCGCGAGCCCTACTGGGCCGGGCACGATCGACGGGTGGGCTGAGCTTTGGAGATTCCCGAATCGAAACGCCGCAGTCCCGCCGAAGCGGCCGCTCTCGTCGAGCGACGGGATGTCCTGGGCTTGCCGCTCGGCCCGGGCCAGCCGAAAGCCTTCATGACGGCTCTCGGCGAGCGGGACGATTTCGAGGATCTCGTCGTCTCGACGGCCCTCTTGCTAGGCCTGTATCCGCTCTTCACGAAACCCGGCGTCAGGTTGCGAAGCGGCTTCTTCGGGCCGGTCGAACGCGGGCTGCGGGCGGCAGGGCACGATGTGCAATTCGTTCCTGCGGACTTCCGCCGCTTCACCCGGCTTCTCGAGACGCTTCGTCCGCGCGTGATGGGCACCGTCGTGGCGCCACCCGATGCGAGTGGGCGGATGAGCCTCTCCCTTCATGCCGGTGCCACGACCCACGAGCTGCGCGCTGCGGGGAGCGACCCGGACCGTCTGCTGATCGTGGAGGTGAATCCGGCCTTGCCCCGGACCTTCGGGCTTCCGCCGGAGGCGCCGCATGCCATCCACGTGGATGAGGCGGATGTGATCATCGAGGTGGCGACTCCGCTGCCGGTCGTGCCCGATGCGCCAGGCGGCGAAGTCGAGGTGCGGATCGCTGGACATGTCACGCCCTTCGTTCACGAGGGCGCGACCCTCCAGACCGGAATTGGTGCGATCCCGAGCCAGGTCGTGTCGACGCTCGCTGAGGGAAGCCTCGGGGATTTCGGCATCCATTCGGAGATGTTCACCGATGGCTTGATGGCGCTGCACCGCGCGGGGAAGGTGAGCAACACGAGCAAGGGCCTTCACGAAGGCATCTCGATCTGCACGTTTGCGGGTGGGTCGGAAGAACTCTACGCGTGGCTGGATGGCAACGAGGATGTGCGCTTCCTGCCGGTCGAGGCCGTGAACGCACCGGAGACGATTGCAGCCAATCGGAACATGGTGTGCATCAACGGCGCGCTGGCCATCGATCTGGCCGGTCAGGTGGCGGCGGATACGATCGGCGAGACCCAGTATTCGGGCGTCGGCGGCCACGAGGATTTCACCGGTGGCCCCGGCCTCGAGAACAGCGACCGCTCTTTCATCTGTCTTCCGTCCACAGCGAAGGTCCATGGTCGGGTGGTCTCGCGGATCACGCCGGCCTTCGAGCCGGGCACGGCGGTGACGACGCCCCGCCACCAGCTCGATGTGGTCGTGACGGAGCACGGTGCGGCGGAACTCGCAGGTTTGACTGTGGCCGAACGAGCCGCCGCGCTGATCGAGATCGCCGATCCTGCGTTTCGCGACGTCTTGCGCAAGGAGGCACCTCAGCGCTGACCGGGATGTCGGGCCTACCAGGGCCCGCGGCGCGTAGGTTCTTGTACGGCACTGGCGAGCGCAGCCTGGAAGCGAGCACGCGACCACTCCGAGGCGCCGAAGCCGGCCAGGTGTTCGGTGTGCATCTGGCAATCGATCAGCGTGAAGTTCCATTCGGCGAGGGTTCGCACCAGCCGGACGAATGCCACTTTCGAGGCGTCGGTGCGGTGGTGGAACATCGATTCACCGAAGAAGGCACTGCCGAGGGAGACGCCGTAGATGCCACCGACGAGTTCGCCTTCCCACCAGGCCTCACAGGAATGGGCGAAGCCCAGCTCGTGGAGTTGTTCGTAGGCCGCGAGCATGTCCGGATTGATCCATGTCCCATCCTGCCCCTCTCGCGGGACCGAGGCGCAAGCTCGGATCACTTCCGGAAACGCACGATCGAGCGTCGTCTCGAAGCCGCCTTGGCGAAGCTTGCGTTCGAGGCGGCGCGGGACATGAAGCTCTGCCGGCTTCAAGACCATCCGGGGATCCGGGGAGAACCAGAGGATCGGTGGCTCGTCGTACCAAGGAAAGATTCCAAGGCCATAGGCGAGGAGGAGGCGTTCCGGAGAGAGATCGCCACCGACGGCGAGGAGCCCGCTTTCCGTCGCCTCGTCCGGCGGGGGAAAAGCCACTTCAGGCCCGAGGCGGTAGACAGGCATTCTGTATATAATGCCCTGCCCACTGCCAATATCCGAACCGAGGACGCGATGAATCTCGAATTTTCCGAAGACCAGAAATTCGTCCAGCAAACCGCGCGGGACTACCTGCAGGAACATGCTGGGCTCGAGAAGTGCCGGGCCGTCCTGGAAGGAAGTGAGACCTACGATCAGGAACTCTGGAAGGGCGTGGCCGAAATGGGCTGGCTCGGCGCTGCGGTTCCTGAAGAGTACGGCGGTGCGGGCCTCGGCTATCTCGAACTCGTGTTGATCGCTCAGGAGATCGGCCGGGCCCTGGCGCCGATTCCGTTCTCGTCCTCGGTTTATCTTGCGACCGAGGCGATTCTCATGGCCGGTAGCGACGATCAGAAGAAGAGCCTTCTTCCGCGTCTCGCCTCCGGCGAACTGATCGGAACCTTCGCTCTGGCGGAGGGCGTCGGCGATTTCGACCCGGGCCAGTGTGCCGTGAGCTTCGAGGGCGGAAAGCTGAGCGGAACGAAGATGCCGGTTCCGGACGCCGCGGCGGCAGGGATCGCCGTGGTCGTCGCCAAGGAAGGCAGTGGCCACTCGCTGGTGATCGTCGATCTGAACGATGCGGGTGTGACGCGTACGGCACTCGAAGCCTTCGACCCCTCTCGGCCGCTCGACAAACTGGAATTCGACGGCGCCGCAGGCGAGCGGCTCGGCGAGGCGGGCAAGGGCTCCGAGTTGGCGAGCGCCGTGCTCGATCGAGCTGCCGTCATGTTGGCCTACGAGCAGATCGGCGGCGCCGAGGAAGCCCTCGAGCTGACCAAGGCGCAGACCATGAGTCGCTTCGCCTTCGGTCGACCGGTTGCCTCCTTCCAGGCCCTGAAGCACCGCATGGCCGAACTCTTCTGCGCCATCCAGATCGCCCAATCGAACGGCTACTACGCAGCTTGGGCGCTCTCGGAAGACAACGACGATCTCGCGATCGCCGCGGCCAGCACCCGAGTTGCCGCGAGCGATGCCTTCTGCCTCGCCGGCGAAGAGATGATCCAGATGTACGGCGGCGTCGGTTACACGTGGGAGTACGACTGCCACCTGTTCTACCGCCGGGCCAAGGGCACGAGCCACGGGCTCGGCACCCCCGATGAGTGGCGCGAGAAACTGGTTTCGCGCTTCGAGAAGACCATGGTGGCCTGACGGCCGCAGCCTCACGTGAACCAACGAACGATCGACCGAAACGAAGATTGACGGAGAGCGAAAATGGATTTCGACGATACCCCGCAAGAAGCCGAGTTCCGAAAGAAGGCCCGAGCGTTCCTGGAGCAGCACCTCGAGCCCCTCGATCCGGATAAGATCGCGCCGAGCATGCTCGGTGAACGCGAGGACGACGACGCGATCAAGAAGGCCAAGGAGTGGCAGGCCACGAAGTACGACAACGGCTGGGCCGTGTTGACCTGGCCGAAGGAGTTCGGTGGCCAGGGCCTCGGGCGGCTCGAGAACGTGGTCTTCGGCCAAGAGGAATCGAAGTTCAAGACGCCTGCCCCCATCTACGGCATCGGCCACGGGATGCTCGGCCCCACCTTGATGGCCCACGGCACGCCGGCGCAGCAAGAGAAGTACCTGAAGGAAATGGCCCGCGGCCAGGTCGTCTGGTGCCAGCTCTTCAGCGAGCCCGCCGCGGGTTCCGACCTGGCGGGGCTGCGCACCAGTGCGGTACGCGATGGCGACGAGTGGGTGATCAACGGTCAGAAGATCTGGAGCACGGGAGCCCATTTCTGCGATTGGGGCATGATCGTCACCCGCACCGATCCGGAAGTTCCGAAGCACGATGGTCTGACGTATTTCATCGTCGACATGCACGCCCCGGGCGTGGAGTGCCGGCCGATCAAGCAGATCAACGGGGGCGCGGCGTTCAACGAGGTCTTCTTCAACGATGTGCGCGTTCCTGCGGATTATCAGCTCGGCGCGATCGGACAGGGATGGCAGGTGGCCATCACCACGCTGATGAACGAGCGCGTGTCGATCGGTGCCGGGGGTGGTGCCGGCCGGACCAAGGACCTGTTCCGTCTGGCCGCGGAATGCCGCAAGAACGGCAGGCCGGCGATCGAGGACAGCTCGGTTCGCCAGCGGCTGGCGAACGCATTCATCGTCTCGACAGGCCTCAAGTACACGGGCTACCGAACGCTTTCGGCGCTTTCCCGCGGCGGCACGCCCGGGCCCGAGGGTTCGATCGGCAAGGCCGTTGGCGCACCGTTCAGCCAGGAGCTCGCGGCCTTTGCGATGGAGCTTCAGGGCGCGATGGGGGGTGTGAGTGATCCGTCATGCGCGCCCCAGGATGCGATCTGGCAGGAGAGCTACCTGGCCTCCCCGGGGATTCGCATCGCTGGCGGCACGGACGAGATCCTGAAGAACGTCATCGCCGAGCGCGTGCTCGGCCTTCCTGGAGAGCACCGGGCCGACAAAGGCAAGCCGTTCCGGGAGATCCCGAGCGGCTCGAACAAGTAGGCATGAGGCTTCGACGCGGCGCTGGAGTGCTGGTGCTGCTTTTCGTGTCCGGCGCCTGCACGACGACCTCCGACCCTTGGCACGTTCCCAAGGGTCGGGAAGGCCGGTTTCGCGACGCACGGAAAGTCTGCCATCAGCTCACCGACAACGATGATGGCAGCGTCATGCGGGAGCGTATGGACGCCTGCATGGGCCGCCGGGGCTGGCGGCGCAAGGGCTGGTACGATCGCCTGGGGGTCGAATTCTAGTCAGATCGCCGGGTTTGCCCAGCAAGGGGAGGCGCCCTAGCCTCTAGGGGTCGATGAACGCGTCGCCTCCAAAGACCCTTCGGTCCCGGTTTCCAGCTATCTGGTCGAACCGGCCCCTTCGCGATGCCGTTTCTTCGTGCGTCGGTCGCTCGCGTAGGATGATCTGCGCGTGCAGGCCCGTGGAGGTCCCGTGGACGCATTGTCGCTGGTGATCGTGATCGTGGTTTGTCTCCTGCTCTCGGCATTCTTCTCCGGGAGCGAGACCGCGCTGCTGAGGTTGGCGCCCCACGACCTGGACGAGGAGGTGAAGGCCCTGCGAGGCCCGGCAGCCCTGGCTGCGAGGGACCTTCTGGACCACACCTCCCGCTTGCTCGTCACCATTCTTCTGGGAAACAACCTGGTCAACATCCTGGCCGCGAGTGCCGCTTCCCTGCTGGCGATCCACGCCCTGGGAGAGGGCATGGGGATTCTCGTCTCCACAGTCGTCATGACGGTGCTGGTGCTGGTCTTCTGCGAGGTGTTGCCAAAAGCTGCCGCCGCAGCGCATCCGCGGAGGATCGGCTTCGCCGTAGCGCTTCCGATCTACGTGCTGCATCAGGTGCTGCGGCCCGTACATGCCATCTTCGATCGACTCGTGGAGCCGGTGGTCCGGCGTGTCGGCGGGACGCCAGAGGGAAGCGACACGGCCGCGGCGACGGAAGCGGTCCTGCGAATCGCCCGCGCGAATGCGAGCGGCAAGCCGGAGGGCACACCCCTCGCGATCATCGGCGCCACGGCCGGTGCCGCCAACATGACCGTGGAAGAGATCATGGTGCCCCGCACTGAGATCACGGCTTTCCCCGTCTCCATCCCGCCCGTCGAGTTGCTCGAAAGTGTGCTCGAGGAGCGTTACACGCGGGTTCCGATCTACCGGGAAACCATCGATGACGTCGCCGGGATGGTCCACCTGAAAGATCTGATCGAGTTGGTGCGCAAGGGCGGTACGGATGTCGCGGACATCCTGAAGCCGCTTCTTCGCGTGCCGGAACGAAAGCCGATCCTGCGGCTGCTCCAGGAGATGCAGCGCAGTTTCATGCACATGGCACTCGTGAAGGATGAGTTCGGAGTGACGCTCGGTCTGTGCACGGCGGAGGACATCCTCGAGGAGATCGTCGGCGAGATTCGCGACGAGTTCGATCGGGAGGAGCTGCAGACCATCCGGGAGGCTGGTGGGGACGCCTACGAAGCGCTCGGACGGGTGAAAGTGCTCGATTTCAATCGGGAGACAGGTTGGGAGGTGCCAGCCGAGCGAGGCGACTCATTAGGCGGCCTGGTGTTCAATACCCTCGGGCATGCCCCGAAGCAGGGCGACCGCGCCGATCTCGAGGGTTTTACCGTGACGGTCATCGGAATCTCGGGAAGCCGCATCACCCGTGTGCGGGTGGCTCGAGGAAGCCCGCAGGAGGCGACCGGTTAGTGGCCATCCGCACGGAGCAGGACGGTGAGATCTTCACCGTCATCATCGATCGGCCGGAGCGTCGCAATGCGGTGGACCGTGAGCATGCGGAGGCGTTGGCCGAGGCGTTTCGGGCCTTCGATGCCGACGAGCAGGCGCGGGTCGCGATCTTGTTCGGCGAGCACGGCACGTTCTGCGCAGGCGCCGATCTGAAGGCCGTTTCGGAGGCGGAAGGCCGCGCGAATCGCGTTGGCGAGCAGGGTGATGGGCCGATGGGGCCGACACGGATGGCACTCTCGAAGCCGGTGATTGCGGCGGTTGCCGGCCATGCCGTCGCAGGCGGGCTCGAGCTTGCCGTCTGGTGTGATCTCCGGGTGGTCGAGGAGAGCGCGACCTTCGGAGTCTTCTGCCGCCGCTGGGGTGTGCCGCTGGTGGATGGCGGAACCGTGCGGCTGCCCCGCATCGTCGGCCATGGCCGCGCGATGGACATGATCCTCACGGGTCGGCCGGTGGGGGCGGCGGAGGCACTCGCCATGGGCCTCGCCGATCGGTTGGTTCCGGATGGCACGGCCCGATCCTCGGCGGAGAGCCTGGCTCGGGAGATCGCCGCCTTTCCTCAGCGTTGCATGCGCGCGGATCGGCTTTCCGCGATTCAGCAATGGGATCAGACGGTTCCGGAGGGCCTGCAGGGCGAGTACGAGCTCGGTATCGAGGTCATTCGAAGCGGGGAGACCCAGGAGGGCGCGACCCGGTTTCGCGAGGGTGCGGGCCGGCACGGCCGGTTCGACTTACCCGAGGCCGATTCACCCGGGGCCTCTCCTCGGGGTTTGCCCCGGGCGAAAAATTTGGAATGATTCTGTTCGGTTCCACCGGGAGTTGCGCGTCGCTTCAAGCTCTCCGCGCAGACGCCCGATAGGACCCGAATTCCACCTGCCATTCCTTCAAGGAGGCTTCGGCCATGACCATGAACCGTGGGGTCGCCCTGATCTCCATCTTTGCTTTCACCCTGACCCTCGGCTGCGCAAGCCTCGGGCTGTCCCGCTCTGGCAACAAGTTCAACTACGACAATGCGGCCACCCTCAAGAAGGGGATGAGCAAGGACAAGGTCCTCGAGATCCTCGAGGCCGAGCCCCGCGCGACCGGCAAGACCGGTGGCCGGGAGCATTGGCACTTCGAGTACGTCCAGAACACCGGCGTCGGCATTCCGATTCCGTTCATCGGCGGTGCTGGCGCGTCCAAGGGCCAGTCCTACAACTGTGATGTCTACTTCGGTGGCTCGTCCGGCAAGGTGGTCGAGGTGAACTACTTCACCCGGCAGCTCGGAAGCGAGAGCGTGAGCTTCTAGCTCGCAGCTCCGCGCTGCGAGCCTCGGGCTCGCGAAAGATCCAGACGCCCCTCGTCCTTCAGGACGGGGGGCGTTGTCGTTGGCGCCGGTCTACCATGGCCCTGTGCGAACCCGCGGGCTCGTGATCTTCGACGCTGTCTCTGTGACGGCCTTCGCCTTGGTCTCGGTGTGGGTCGCAACACGCTTGGGCGCTCCTTCGGAGGGGTCGATCGGCTGGATCGGGCTCGGCGCATTGGCTGGCCTTGCCGCTGCAGATCTCGCTACGGGCGCCATCCACTGGATCGGCGATCGCTGCTTCCGGGTGAGCACGCCGTGGATTGGACGGGTGCTGATCCAGCCCTTCCGGGAGCATCACGGGGATCCGGCCGCGATCACGCGCCACGGCTTCCTGGAAGTCACTGGGAACAACGCGCTCCTGCTCTTGCCGGTGTTGGCGTTGATGGCCTGGTTCGCGCCCGTGTTCGGCCACACCGCCGGGGCCAGCTTCGGTCTGGCATTTCTGGGCGCTTTCGCCGCGGCTGCGGTGCTCAGCAACCCGATTCATCGCTGGGCGCATATGCGGCGTGTGCCTGCATCCGTGGCTTTCCTGCAGCGGCACCGGATTCTGCTTTCGCCGGCCCACCATGCTCGGCACCACCAAGGCGCTCATCGGACGCATTTCTGTGTCGTGACAGGCTGGATGAACCCGCTGATCGACGGGCTCGGAAGGTTCCGCAAGCGAAAGCCGGCGTTGTCTGCGGCTGAACGGCCTCGTGCCACCGGGAGCGAGCTTGGCCGCGCCTGATTGGAATCTCTTCTACTACGCCAGCTGGCAATGGCCGTGGGCGCTGCTGGTGGTGCCCTTCGCCTACCTGGCGATGCGCGCCGCGACACAGGCGCCTCGCGGTGGCGCCGTGCCGAGCGAGGCGCGCTTCGTTTCGGGTTGGCTCCTGCTCTTCGCGGTCGAGACGATGCTCGATCCGATCGCGACAGGCCCCCTGACGAAAGCCCTCGGCAATGAGACGGCTGGCACGGCGCTGGGGCTTTCGTTCGTGCTGTTGGGAGATTTCCGGGTCTACTGGCTCGTTCTCCATCTGCTGGCTCCGGCCGACGGCCTCGGTCGCTCCGCGGGGCGCGCGGCCGCGCTGACCGCTCTGGTGCCGCTGGTCGCCGGCCTTGGCAACGCAGCACTCGATCGCCTCATGGGCGGCGTTCCGGGCCAGGTCCTATGGCTCCTTCACGAGAGCTCGTTCGTGGTGGTGGCGCTCGTGCTCGCGCGCAGGGTCGTGCCCGCGCGGCTCGGTGAGGGCGGCGAGCGGTCCACCTTCTTGCGCATCGTCTTGGGCTATGTCGTCGCCTACTACGCGCTCTGGGCCGCGGCCGACGTGATGATCCTGGCCGGTCTCGACGAGGGATGGGCCATCCGGCTGGTGCCGAATCAGCTCTACTACGCGTTCTTCATCCCCTTCGTCCATCTCGCGTTCTTCCGAAGCAAGAGCAAGAGCTAGAGCGGGGACGTTCTTTCCGCTGTTTCCGTTACGGGGGAACCCGCTTCGCGGGTTCCCCCGCAACGGAAACAGCGGAAAGAACGTCCCCGCTCTAGCGTTCTAGAAGGCCACTCCCGGCAGCCAGGTCACGAGTTCGGGCCATACGAAGAGCGCCGCGAGCCCGATGAGCTGGAGCAACACGAAGGGCACGACCCCGCGGTAGATGTGGCCCAGCTCGATTCCCGGTGGGGCGACCCCCTTCAGGTAGAAGAGCGCAAAACCAACCGGTGGCGTCAGGAACGAGGTCTGCAAACAGACCGCCACGAGCATCGTGAACCAGAGTTTGTCGATCCCGAGCGAGAGGGTCACGGGCTCCATCAGGGGCAGGACGATCAGGGTGATCTCGATCCAATCCAGGAAGAAGCCCAGCAGGAAGACCAGGCCCATCAAGCAGATGACGATGCCGGTGGGGCCGAAGGGCAGGGCGGTGATCGCACTCTCGATCACTTCGTCTCCGCCGAGTTCGCGAAGCACGACGGAGAAGCAGGTGGCACCGAGGAAGATTGCGAAGATGAAGGAAGTGGTGCGCGCCGTCGCTCGGGAGACGTCGCGAACGATTCTCCGATCCAGCCGCCTGCGTGCAAGGGCCAGCAGGGTCGCACCGAGAGCGCCGACCCCCGCGGCCTCCGAGGGGGAGACGATGCCAAAGAAGATCGAGCCCAGGACGGCGATGATCAGCCCCAGGGGCGGGAGAAGGGCGCGGATCACTTCACTGAGCGCTGCGCTGCCCGAACTCCCGGTGTGGGGCGGCGCCAGTTCGGGCTGAAGGCGGCAGCGGATGATCAGATAGGTGAGGTACAGCCCGGCCAACAGCAGGCCCGGGAAGACTGCACCGAGGAACAAGTCGCCTACCGAAAGCTGCATCGGGTCGCTCATCAGGACGAGCATGATGCTCGGCGGGATGAGGATGCCGAGGCAACCGGCGGCAGCCACGGTGCCGACGGCGAGTTCGGGCTGGTAGCCGTCGTCGAGCATCGCCGGCAACGCCAAGGTGCCGAGCAGCGCAACGGAAGCACCGATGATTCCCGTGGACGCCGCGAGCACGACGCCGAGGAGCGTCACGGCAAGTGCCAACCCGCCGGCCAAGCGGCCCATCAATGCCTGCATCGCACGCAGCAGATCGCCCGCGACCCCGCTCCGATCGAGCATATGGCCCATGAACACGAAGAGAGGCAGAGGCACGAGCCCGTAGTTCGACATCGTGCCGTAGATCCGGTTCACGACCAGGCCCAGCGTCGAGAGATCCGCATCGACCAGGATGCCGTGGTGGTTCAGGAGTTCTCCGCCCAACGCGAAGATCACGCCGGTCCCCGCGAGCACCCAGGCGACCGGATAGCCGGAGATCAGCAGGCCGACGAACGTCGCGAACATCAGCCCGACGAAGAGGACGTTCAGGTCGCCTTCCACCGGGCTCAGCGCTCCTCGCGCTCAGGCCACAAGACGAGCGCCTGTTTCGCCGCGGTGCCGAGGGATTGGAGGCTCAGCAGTGCAAGGGCCAGGAAGAGCACGGCCTTGATGATCCAGCGGTAGGGCAGGCCGCTCGGCATTTCCGAGCGCTCGCCGAGCTGGAACGATTGGAGGAAGAAATCGAACGCGTAGACGGTGACGATCAGCGCAAAGGGGAAGAGCAGCAGCAGGCAGCCGAGCAACTCGATCCAGGCGCGGGCGCGGGGCGTGAGGCGCGCGGCCAGGATGTCGGCCCGCACGTGCTCATTGGCCACGTAGGTGTAGGCAAAGCCGAGCAGGAAAGCTGCGGCGAATAAATGCCACTGCAGCTCTTCCAGTTCGATGAAGCCGCGGCCTAGCCCGTAGCGAAGCGCCACGTTGATGATCATCACGACCACCAGGACCGGATACAACCAGGCGGCCGCCGTGCCCACCGCGTTCGACAGGTTCGAAACGCTGTCGGAAAACAGCCGTAACGCGTTCCTGGCGAACAACCGTGGGTTGCTCCGCAATCCTAGTCCTCGGGGGTCGCGATCGACGCCCAGTGCCGGTATTTCGCGCGGAAGGCCTGGAGCGAATCCCAGGCGCGCTTGAAATCCGGGTCCGCGGCGCTGGCCTCTTGCATGACTTCCCCAGCGGCGGATCGGAACTGCGCCATCATTTCCGGGGACCAGCTGTGGATGGTCACTCCCTCTTGCTCGAAGAAAGCGAGGGCCTCCCCTTGGATTGCCAGGCCACGGGTCATGCTCCACAAGGTCGAGGCGTCGCAGGCCGTCCGCACGGCGGCCTGCTGCGGCTCCGAGAGCTTCGCCCAGCTCTTCGCATTCACCACCAGCTCCATGATCGAGGACGGCTGGTGCCAGCCGGGAAAATAGTAGTGCTTGGCTACCTTGTAGAAGCCCAGGGGCTTGTCGACGGCGGGCATCGAATATTCGGTGGCATCGAGAACGCCCCGTTCCAGCGAAAGGAAGATGTCGCCGGCCGCGAGCATCGTGATCGAGGCTCCCAGCTTCTCCAGGGTCTTCCCGCCGAGCCCCGCATAACGAATCTTCAAGCCGCGGAGATCGGCGGGGCTGTTGATCGGCTCACGGAACCAGCCCGAGGCTTCCGGAGGAATCACGCCGCAGGGAATCGGAACCACGCCGAGCTTGGCGTAGATCTCCTCCCACAATTCGAGGCCTCCTCCCTCATGCAACCAGGCCAGGTACTCCGGCGCCTCCGGCCCGAAGGGCACGGCACCGAAGACGGCCGCCGCGGGTAGCTTTCCCATCCAGTAGCCCGGGAAGGCGAACCCGGCGTCCACCTTTCCCGAGGAAACGGCGTCCATGATCTGCAGGGTGGGAACCAGCTTGTTGGCATCGTAGACCCGCAGACGAATCCCGTGGCCTTCCATGGCGTTCATACGGGATTCGAAATTGCGAATGGTCTCGCCCAGCACGGGCATGTTCCGGCTCCAGGCCGACTGGATCTTGAGCCGCACGTTCTGGCCCGAGGCGTGGCTGGCCAGCAGCAGGCAGCCGAGAAGCAGAAGCAGGGCGCGTGCAACGGCCGGCCGGGCTGCATTCATGAGTCCAGCTGCATTCAAGAGTCGACCTGCCGAAGGAACTCGGACAATCCGTGGCCGGTTCGGTCGCCGAGGGTCCAGGTCGTCATGCCTTCGCCGATATGCGTCGTCATGCCCTCGCGCCGGTTGCGGAGCGGGATGAAGCTGTCGACCGTTCCCTCGATCGTGAGCTTTTCACCGCTCTCGGTCGTGACCCGCGCAGTGACCCGCTTGTGGTAGAGGCCGTTCTCCTCGTACTCGGCATCGATGGTGGCGTCGACGAGCCGCTCCAACTTGTCGCCCCGCACCAGCACCCCACCTGCGGTTCGCTCCTTGCCCTCCGCATCGCGTTGGATCACCGAAACCATGGCGCCGAGATCCGGCCCGAAGTTGAGCGTGAGCCATTCGTAGGAGTGGATGGCCTGCCAGTAGCGCGGGCCCCAGGAATGATCTCGCAGCCCGTAGCCATCGATCTCGAGCGTCTCTCCGTCGATCTCGAGTGAGCCGGTCACGTGCATGTGCTGCTCGAAATGGGCCTTGGCGAAGGATTCCTCCGCATCGCGTTCGTGTTCCTTCTTGGTGGCCTTGCTTCCGTAGAGCGGCCCGACCGCTTCGTGTTTGAGATCGAAGGCGATCTCCTTCTTGGGATTGTCCTTGAACGCGCGTCGCGGGTGGGCCATGTCCCGCGGCTCGGCGAGCTCCACCACCTTGCCCCGGAACGTCGTGCGATGGATCTCGGTCGGCTCGAGGACCTCGAAGGCCAGGCCGCCCGCGTCGAATGCATCGTTTCCGTCGATGGGTGCGCGCCGAAAGGTGAAGAGCACGCGGCCGTCGGGAAGGTAGAGGCAGACCGTCATCTCGGCGTTGCCTTCGTTGGCTCGGTTGCCGAGCCGGAACCAGCCGCCCAGCGACTTCTCATGATCGAAGAAGTTGTAGTAGGCGCTCTCGTTGAAGTTCGGTTCCGGACCGAGCTCGTGGAGGTAGTCGTCTTCGGGCTCGATGTTTCCGATGATCTTGGCCATGGGTTCTCCTCGAGGGGGTATACTAACCGACTCAGAGGAGATCCAGCGTGACGCTTCGAGGCATCGTGATCCAGCTGAACACCGGTACCGCGCGGGAAGCCGGGACGAATGACTCGCTCTACCTGGGTGTCTCTGGAACCGCCGGCGGCCGCGAGTTCCCCCTCGATGTGGCCTGGTTCGACGATTTCGAACGTCGTTCGCGGGTGAAGTACCGCCTCGGAAAGGTGTGGGACGAGGTCGCCACGGCCGGCTCCAAACAACCGAAAATGTCCCACGCGGATTGGAATGATCCGGCCTACTTCTACGTCGGCTTCGATGCCATCGATCGCCTCTACCTGCGCAAGCAATCGAGTCGAAGTGCCACCAAGGACGATGCCTACGAGCTCGATGAGATCGAAGTCACCCTCTTCGCCGACGAGCCTCGCAAGCGAATCTTCCGCTGCACCACAGGGATCTGGCTGGGAACCGCCTACGGAAGCCAGGTCTGGCTCCCAGAAGTGGGCGAGGACGAGCAGAGCGTCTCCCTGCGAACCTAGTAGGGGGCGGGGACGTTCTTTCCGCTGTTTCCGTTACGGGGGAACTCGCTTCGCGGGTTCCCCAGTAACGGAAACAGCGGAAAGAACGTCCCCGCTCCGTGCGGCTACTCACCGCGCCGGTTTGCGGAGTGCTCTCCGTACCACTCGATCGCCGCTCCAGCTTCGTCCCTCTCTGCTTCGAGGAACCGCCCGACCGCATGGGCCAGGCGCGGGTCGCGAAGGTGGTGGAGGCTCCAGGTCGGATAGGCGTCGAAGCCGCGGAGTTGTTTGTACTGCCCTCCGGCGCCCGGCTCGAAGCGGTTGAGGCCATGCTCGATGCAGTGCTCGATGCCCGCGTAGTAGCAGACGTTGAAATGCAAGTGGCGAAGCTCCTCGAAGCATCCCCAGTAGCGTCCGTACAACGCATCTCCCTTTTGGACGTTCATCGTTCCGGCCAGGATTTCGTCCCCTCTGCGGGCGATCATGAAGCACAAGCGGTGCCGAAAGCGCTCGCGGAGGAGATCGAAGAGCTTGCGGTTCAGGTACTGCCGACCCCAGGGATTGTTGCGGATGGTCGAGAGGTAGATCTTGTACATCGGCTCGAAGAGATCATCGGAGATGGCCTCGCCGGTGAGACGTTCGATCTCGATGCCCTGGTGCTCGAGCTCGCGACGCTCACGCCGCACCTGGTTCCGGCGCTTGCTGCGGAGGCTTCCCAGATAGTCGTCGAAGCTCTCGAAACCTTGATTCAGCCAGTGGTACTGGAACCCGAGCCTCGGCAAGTAGCCCGCTTTTTCCAGTACGGAGCGATCGTCGTCGAGGCAGAAGTTGACGTGAACCCCGGAGAATTCGTTGCTCTCGCAGACACCCAGCAGCGCTCGGGCGAGCTCGTCCGAGCGCTGGGCCCGGTCTTCGCCCTCGGCCACCAGGAAGCGGGCGCCGGTCACCGGCGTGAACGGGACGCCGACGAGCAGCTTGGGGTAGTACTCGAGCCCGGCCCGGTGGGCAGCGTCGGCCCAGCCCCAGTCGAACACGAATTCGCCTTCGCTGTTCCCCTTCAGGTACATGGGGCAGGCCGCGATCAGGCGGCCGTTCTCGCGGAGGACCAGCGGCCGGGGCGCCCAGCCCTGCTCGGCGCCGACGCATCCGGCATCTTCGAGCGAGGCGAGCCACTCCCATTCCAGGAAGGGCGACTCCTCGCCGACGAGTGAGTTCCACTCGTCTCGCGGGACCTCCCGCACGCCGGTGAGCGTCTCCAGCTCGGCCATCGGGGCGCAGTGTAGCCCCACATGGCCCATGCCGGCGCCGGGCGCCCTGCTGCTACGCTTCCGGGATGTCGAATGATCCGAAGGGGCCGCCCGATGGCGGAACCTGATGTCGAATGATCCGGGCGGGCCGCCCTGTGGCGGAACCTGATGTCGAATGATCCGGGCGGGCCGCCCGGTGGCGGAACCTGGCGAGACCGGGAAGGCGGGGTCGCCGAGAAGACCCGAAAGAAGGAGGCCAGGCCGCCGCGGTTCAAGGTGGTGCTCTACAACGACGATTACACTCCCATGGCCTTCGTCGTCGAGCTGCTCGAATCGGTCTTTCGCAAGAGCCCGGTCGAATCCAATGCGCTGATGCTCAGGATTCATCGTGCCGGATCCGGGATTGCCGGTGTCTATACTCTCGAGGTGGCCGAGACCAAGGTGGCGACGGTCCACCGTCAGGCCGAAGAGCGGGGCTTCCCTCTGCGATCGGGTGTCGAGGAAGAGTGAGTTACATCAATCACGAGCTTCAGTTGACCATTCAGGCGTCCTTGCGCGAGGCCGTCGCGCGCGGCCATGCGTACCTGACCACGGAGCACCTGCTCTACGCCCTGGCGTTCGATGACGCGGGTCAGGAGGTGCTTCGGCATAGCGGCGTCCACCTGGGGCGGCTCAAGAATGCGCTCGAGCACTTCTTCGAGGAAGAGATCGAGAAGCACGAAGGCGACGGGCCGCACGAGACGGTCCAGACCCTTGCCTTCCATCGCGTACTGCAGACGGCGATGGACCAGGCGGACAACGCGGAGAAGGAAGAAGTGCAAGCCGGGGACCTGCTGGCGGCCCTCTTTCAGGAGCCGGATTCCCACGCGGTCGAGTTGCTACGAGCCCAGGGGGTTTCCAGGCTCGACGTCCTGAAGTTCCTCTCCCACGGCGTCTCCAAGTTCGAGGGGGGCGACGAGGACGGGGAGGGCGCCATGCCCTCGGCGGGTGGCGGTGATCCTTTCGGTGGCGACGAAGAAACCCCGACGGATCCGTTGGCCGCGTTCACCACCAATCTGACGGCTCAGGCCGCGACCGGAGAGCTCGATCCCCTCGTCGGACGAAATAGCGAAATCGATCGGGCCGTTCACATCCTGGCGCGCCGGCGCAAGAACAACCCCATCTTCGTAGGCGAGACCGGCGTGGGGAAGACCGCTCTTGCAGAGGGCCTGGCCCAACGCATTCATGAGGGCAAGGTGCCGAAGGATCTGAAGGGCGCCGAGATCTACTCCCTCGATCTCGGCGCGATGCTGGCGGGTACGAAGTACCGCGGCGATTTCGAGGAGCGCTTCAAGGCGCTGGTGGCGGCCGTGCAGGAGCGGGACAACCCGGTCCTGTACATCGACGAGATCCATACGATTCTCGGCGCCGGCGCGGCCCAGGGCGCCACCGTCGATGCTTCGAGCATGCTGAAGCCGCTGCTCCAGAGCGGGAAGCTCCGCTGCATGGGCTCGACGACCTATCAAGAGTACCGCCACTTCGAGAAGGACCGCGCCCTGGCACGCCGCTTCCAGCGGGTCGATGTCCACGAACCGTCCGTCGAGGAGGCGATCAAGATCCTCGAAGGTCTGGCGCCGCGATACGAGGCCCATCACTCGGTGAGCTATTCGCGGCCCGCGTTGCGCGCGGCCGTCGAGCTGTCGTCGAAGCACCTGAACGATCGCTTCCTGCCCGACAAGGCCATCGATGTGATGGATGAAGTCGGCGCGGCGGTGAAGCTCCGACCCGAGAAGGCACGAACCGCGAAAGCCCGGCTGGGCGATGAGGAAGAGGAGTCGGAGGAGAAAGCCGCCCGCAAGGTGGGCATCCGCGATGTCGAGCAGCTGATCGCTCGGATGACGGGTACACCCCTGGCCCGGGCGACCACCTCCGAACGCAGCCAGCTCGAGCATCTCCACGAAGACCTGAAGAGTGTGGTCTACGGCCAGGACGATGCGGTGGCCACCGTGGTGCGGGCCGTGAAGCGCGCCCGCGCCGGCCTCGGCGGTGCCGACAAGCCGACCGGCAGCTTCCTCTTCATGGGCCCCACTGGCGTTGGCAAGACCGAGCTTGCCAAGCAGCTGGCGAACAGCCTCGAGGTGCCGTTCCTGCGCTTCGACATGAGCGAGTACATGGAGAAGCACTCTGTGGCGCGGCTGATCGGCGCGCCGCCGGGTTACGTGGGATACGACGAAGGCGGCCAGCTGGTCGAGAAGGTTCGCAAGCAACCCCACGCCGTGCTGCTCCTCGACGAGATCGAGAAGGCCCATCGCGATCTCTTCGACATCCTGCTCCAGGTCATGGACCACGCCACCCTCACCGACAACCACGGCCGCGAAGCCGATTTCCGCCACGTCATCCTGATCATGACCTCGAACGCCGGCGCGAGAGATCTGGCCAAGGCATCCATCGGTTTCTCCGGCGGACGGAAGAGCGGAAAGGGTGCGCTTGAAAAGGTGTTCAGCCCGGAGTTCCGCAACCGGCTCGACGAAGTCGTGACGTTCTCGTCCCTCTCGCCCGCGGTGATGGGCCGGGTCGTCGAGAAATTCGTCAAGGAGGTCCGCCAGCAGCTGGCGGGGAAGAAGGTCAACCTCGACCTCACCGAGTCCGCTCGCGCCTGGCTGGCGGAGAAGGGCTACGACCCGGATTTCGGTGCGCGCCCGCTTTCCCGGGTGATCCAGACCGAGCTCTCGGATCCGCTCACCGACGAGCTCTTGTTCGGGCGATTGGTGAAGGGCGGGA
>JAFDCZ010000273.1 GCA_019312665.1 Deltaproteobacteria bacterium
CCGACCAGGCCCAGCTCCCGGGCGCGCTCCGCATCGATGAATCGGCCGGTGAGGATCAACTCCGCCGCTACGGATGCGCCAACCAGCCGTGGCAGCAGGTAGCTGACGCCCACGTCGCAGCCGGACAGGCCGAGCTTGATGAAGGCCGCGTTCATCCGCGCTGATTCACCGGCGATCCGAAGGTCCGACGCCAGCGCGAGCATGAATCCACCGCCACAGGCCGCGCCATGCATGCATGCCACGAAAATCTGGGGCAAGCGGCGCATCTTCAGGGAGAGCTCCGCGATGTGATGTTGCCCGCGAAGCGAAGACGAAACGCTGCCGTCGCCAACGGGCCCCGTCTCCTTGAGATCGAGGCCCGCGCAGAAGCCCCGGCCTGCGCCACGCAGCACGACGACGCGCACGGAGGGATCTTCCTTGAGCTCGTCGTAGAAGGCATGCAGCTCGTCGACGAGTATCGGGTTGAGGGCGTTCAAGGCCTCGGGCCGGTTCAAGGTGCACCAGATGACCGAGCCGTCGCGTTCGAGATCGAGGGCCGTGTAGTCCATGGCCGTCATGCTACTCGGTCCAGAGCCACAGCGCGGCGTAGGCGCGCCACGGGCGCCAGACTTCGGCGCGAGTGTTGGCAGCGCGCTCGCTGGCCAGCTTGCCGTTTGCGCCGAGGGCTTTGCGAAGCCCGAGGTCGCCAGCGGGAAACACGTCCGGATCCCCAAGAGCGCGCATGGCGATGACCTGGGCCGACCAGGGCCCGATCCCGGGCAGCTGGCAAAGCGTTTCCTGGACCGCATCCGGATCCTCTTCTCCGTCGAGCCGGACCCGCCCTTCGGCAACCGCCTCGGCCGGGCGCGGCCGCCGGGCATTCCGATCCCCGCGACATCCGTACCGGCGAGCGCCTCTGGCGAGGGAAACGCCCAATCGAGGCCTTCCGGGAGACCCTCCAGCGGCTTGCCCGCCGCGCGAATCAAGCGCCCGGCCAGGGTCGTGGCGCCCTTCACCGAGACCTGTTGGCCGAGCACCACTCGGACGGCCATCTCGAAGGGCTCGAAGGCACCGGGCACGCGCAGGCCGGGCCGGGCGGCGATCGCAGGGGCGAGCCTTGGGTCGCCGGAAAGGTCTTCGGCCACACGGGCCGGATCTGCAGCCAGATCGAACATACGACGGACGCGCTCGACGATGCCCGCAAGCCGGACCGGGGCGACACCGATGCAGCGAAGCCGCAGCGCTGCTTCGCCCGGGATGGCTTCGACCTCGAGCCAACCCGGCGTCTCGCCGCCCGTCACGGCTCGGAGATAGCGACCCTCTCGGATCGTCTCGATGCCCGGCAAGAGCCGCGGTGTCAGGAAGGTGAGCAGATCCGGGAAATCGAGAGGGGCCCGATAGGAAAGGCGAAGCCTGGCTTCGCCGGCCGCGGCGCCTGTTTCGCGCCGGAGCCGGCGCAGCTCGCTTGGCGTGCGCTTGAAGGTCTGCTGCAGCGTATCGTTGAACTGCCGCAGGCTGCCGAAACCAGCAGCGACGCTGATCTCGGTCATCGGCCAATCGGTTTCATCCAACAAGCGTCGAGCGAAGTGGGTGCGCCGGGTGCGCGCGAGGGCGTTCGGCGTTGCGCCCAGGTGGGTCTTGAAGAGCCGGCGCAGATGCCGCGCCCCAACACCCAGCCGGGCCGCCAGGTCGTCGACGCTACTCGAATCGAGGGCGCCCGCTTGGATCAACTGCAGGGCCCGGTTCACGGTGGCCGAGGAGCCGGCCCATGCGGGCGTGCCCGGCGCGGTCTCCGGCCGGCAACGACGACACGGACGGAAACCGAGCGCTTCGCAGGCGGCGGCAGTTGGCAGAAACTGCACGTTCTTGGCCTGCGGCATTCGGGCAGGGCAAACCGGTCGGCAGTAGATGCCGGTCGTCATCACGGCCGTGAAGAAGCGTCCGTCGAAGCGAGCATCCCGGGCTCGGAGGGCTCGCTCGCAGATGGCCCGGTCGAGGTGCATGCTCTCGTGATACCTCGGTCGGGGCCCATGGGCTCGCGGAAAACGGCTGTGCTCCTGGAGCGCCTCCTGGGCCTCTGCGGTAGCGTCCGGCGCCATGCCTCGCCCCGGCTCCTCGACGCCCGCTGCCCGAGCTGTTGCCGCCATGCCCAGCTCCGTCTACTCGCCCCTCGCTGCCCGCGTCCGCGAGCACCAGGGGCCCATCTACCCGCTGAATGTTGGCGACACCTGGATGGAGCCCTTCGAGGGGGGGCGAATGGAAGACCTCCACACGGCGGATCTGCCCGGTCTCCACCGCTACTGCGAGACCGGCGGAATTCCCCCGTTGGTGGACGCGCTGGTGGAGACGCTGCGCGGACGAACCGGGGCCTCGTGGGAACGTGACCAGGTGCTCGTGACGGCTGGAGCCACCAGCGGACTTGCCTGCACGGTGAGTGCGCTGGTCGATCCCGGCGAAGAGGTGCTGATCCTCGCTCCGTTCTGGCCGCTGATCCGCGGCATCGTGCAATCCCAACGGGGCGTTCCGGTCGAGGTTCCGTTCTACGACCGGGTTCACGCGCTGGAGGACGCGGTCGCGGCGGTCGAAACGCGAATCACCGATCGCAGCGTTGCGCTGTACGTGTGTACGCCCTCGAATCCTACCGGGCGCGTCCTTCCCGCGGATTGGCTGGAGGCGTTCGCTGCATTGGCGCGTCGCCACGATTTGTGGCTGCTCTCGGACGAGGTGTATGCGGACTACGTCTACGGCGGGTCTCACGTTTCGCTGGCGAGCTTTGCGCCGGAACGGACCCTCACCGTTCATTCGTTCTCGAAGGCCTACGGGATGGCGGGCAACCGGGTGGGCTATCTCGCCGGGCCGGCGCCGGTGATTGCCGAAGCGCATAAGGTGAGCGTGCACTCGGCCTATCATGCTCCCCACGCGGGCCAACGCGCAGCGCTCCGAGCGCTGGAGAGTGGTGGGGCCTGGGTGGCCAATGCTCGCGAGCTCTACCGCAAGGCGGGCGAGGATGCGGCCGCCGTGCTCGGCCTGCCTGCGCCGGAGGGCTCCTGCTTCTTGTTCATCGATGTGGGTTCCCTGCTCGACGAGCGCGGGATGCTGGGCTTCCTCGAAGATTGTCTCGAAGACGGCGTCGTGCTCTCTCCCGGAGCATCTTCCGGCAGCGACTACGGGAATTGGGTTCGGCTCTGTTACACCGCGGTGCCACCGGAAGAGGCGGCTGTAGCCATTCGCCACCTCGCGCGTCAGCTCGGGCGGTCTGCGTAGCTTTCGGCCATCGGCCATCGGCGCGCATGAAAGCCCACAGCGCTCCCACGCAGCCCAGACGGCACGCATGCCGGTTGCTCGCGAAGGCGCGGAGTCCCGCTTTGTTGCCGTCGCCTAGCGACGACCGATCCGTTCCCGGCCCGGAAGCTTCCGGCCTGGGCTACTTCCGCTTGGCAGAATCGATCGTGATGGCTTCGTTGGGCACATCACCGTGGCCGCCGTGGTTCCCGGTCGGTACCGCGACGATGGCGTCGACGACGTCCATCCCCGAGGTGACCTTGGCGAAGACCGCATAGCCATAGCCTCGCGGATCCGGGCTGGTGTGATCCAGGAACTTGTTGTCCGCGACGTTGATGAAGAACTGTGAGGTTGCGCTGTTCACGTCGCTGGTGCGCGCCATCGACAGCGTTCCGCGCTCGTTCTTGATGCCGTTCGTGGCCTCGTTCTCGATCGAGGCCTGGGTGCTCTTCTGATTCATGTCAGCGGTGAATCCGCCACCCTGGACCATGAAGCCCGGAATCACTCGATGGAAGATGGTGCCGTCGAAGTGGCCCGAATCGACGTAGGCCAGGAAGTTCTCGCTACTGATCGGTGCGTTCTCGGTGTCGAGTTCGATTTCGATCGTCCCTTTGGACGTCGTCAGGATGACCACGGGATTCCCCTTTGTTGTAGGGACGTTTCCGACCTGGCATGCGGAAGCCCAGACGAGAGCTGCGAATATCACGAGCCAACGGGTCGAGCCAGCTGCCATGTCGTACGTCTCCTTTTGGATGGGCCGGGAGGCTAGACAGCAGACGCGCCGGCGTCACCTGCTGCGAGCCGGGGGGTACCTACGGGATGGCTCGACCCGGGCCATTCGGGTCTGCTATCCATCACGCCTTCAGTTCCCCGCCCCCGCGGGGTGCGGACGCTACCCCCTTTTCATGCGGAGGTCCCAAGGGCCATGAGCAAGCGCGTCAACGAAATCCTCTCTTGGTATGGAAGCGACAACCCGGGAACGCTCACGAACCTGGCCCGCATCCTGAATCACGGACGCCTCGGCGGAACTGGCAAGGTCGTGATCCTGCCCGTCGACCAGGGCTTCGAGCATGGGCCGGCCCGCAGCTTCGCCAAGAACCCCGCAGGCTACGACCCCCGCTATCACTTCGAGCTGGGCATCGATGCCGGCTGCAACGCCTACGCCGCGCCCCTGGGATTCCTCGAGGCCGGCGCCGCAGAGTTTGCAGGCCAGATCCCGATGATCCTGAAGCTGAACAACTCGGATTCGCTCTACGGCGGCGCCGATCCGTGCCCGGCCGTGACTGGCAGCGTGGACGAGGCCCTGCGCCTCGGTTGCGTCGCGATCGGTTTCACCATCTACCCGGCTTCTGCCCACCGCAACGAGATGTACCAGCAGACCCGCGAGCTCACCCAGGAGGCCAAGAGCAAGGGCCTGGCATCGGTTGTGTGGTCCTACCCGCGCGGCTCCGGCATCTCGAAAGAGGGTGAGACCGCGATCGACGTGGCAGCCTACGCTGCGCAGATCGCAGCCCAGCTCGGTGCCCACGTCATCAAGGTGAAGCCCCCGACCGAGAACATCGAGCAGGATGCCGCCCGGAAGGTCTACGAGGCCGAGGGCATTCCGATCGGCACGCTCGCCGATCGCATCCGACACGTCGTGCAGAGTGCCTTCAACGGCCGACGCATCGTGATCTTCTCCGGCGGCGCGGCGAAGGGCCGCGACGGCGTGCTCGAAGAGATCCGCGGCATCGCCGAGGGCGGCGCCTTCGGCTCGATCATCGGCCGAAACTCCTTCCAGCGCGAGAAGACCGAAGCCATCGATCTCCTGCACGAGATCATGGATATCTACGCCCAGAACGCGTAGGTCTCGGCGAAGAACGTTCGCTCCAGGTTCCAGGTTGGTGCTGGAGAGAGGTCGGGTCCTTGGGATCCGCAAGGCCTCGATCTTCAACCTGCCGGCGGCCCATACGGGTCGTTCGTCGCGGGCGTCGAAGCCTGCTCTGCGAGCTACTGAGATACAATCAGAAGATGAACGAAGCATCGCGTAGCATCATCGTCACGGGTGGCACGGGCGCGCTCGGTCGCGCCTTGGTCGGGAGTTTCCTCGATCACGGCGACCGCGTGGTCGTTCCCTGGCTCGTGCCGGAGGAGCGCGATCACGCTTCCGGGATCTGGAAGGGTCGAGCGGTCGAGCTGATCGAGGCCGACATTGCCGAGGACGCGGGTGCGAGGCGCGTCGTCGCGGCAGCTGGCAGCCCTGACGTGCTCGTGAACGGAGCCGGTGGCTTTGCGTTCGGAGGCCCGCTGCAGGATACGCCGCTCGACACCTGGGATCAGATGTACCGGATCAACGTGCGCACTGCGGTCGCGATGAGCCGCGCTGTGCTGCCCGGGATGCTCGAGCGCGGCTCCGGCTCGATCGTCAACATCTGCTCGCAGGCCGCGGCGGACGCGCCGCCGGAGATCTCGGCCTACAGCGCGTCGAAGTCCGCCGTCGCGGTGCTGACGCGAAGCCTCGATCACGAGGGCGCTGCACGGGGGCTTCGCGCGAACGCGGTCGTCCCCACGACGATCGACACCCCGGCCAACCGTGCGTCGATGCCAGACGCCGATCACGCGAGCTGGACCCGCCCCGAGCAGATCGCCCAGGTCATTCTCTGGCTCGCGAGTGATGCGGCCGGGGCCGTTCGCGGCGCCCTGATTCCAGTTTGATGGGCGGCAGCGGAAGCGTCTCGGACGATGCCTGCATCACCAACGCGCCGCTCAGACCCGTCGATGAACCCCTGCCTCGAGGTACGTGCGACATGAAGGAAGAACCCGAACTCGATTACGGCCCTCTCGCAGCATTGATTGGGAACTGGGAAGGCGACAAGGGCGTCGACATCGCCCCGGAGCCGGAAGGCCCCGAGGAGAGCCCTTACTACGAGGAGATCGTGTTCGAGGCCGCCGGTGACGTAGAGAATGCGGAGAGACAGGAGTTGGCTGTCGTGCGCTACCACCAGGTCGTCAGGCGCAAGTCAAATGACGAAGTGTTCCACGATCAGATCGGGTATTGGACCTGGGACGCGAAGACGAACGTCGTCGTGCAGTCGCTCACGATCCCGCGCAATGTCTGCGTGCTGGCGGGTGGAGAGCACCCGCGGCCCGACGCGGGCGCGGCGGTGGCATTGAAGGTCAGCGCGCGCAAGGGGGATGCCGACTGGGGCATCATCGAGTCACCCTTCATGCGCGACAACGCGACGACGACCTCGTTCGAGCACACCCTGACCGTCGAAGGCGACACGCTCACCTACGCCGAGATGACGATGCTCCACATCTACGGCCGCGAGTTCGAACACACGGACACGAACACGCTCGTGCGTAGGTCGCGCAAGGCCTGAAACAAGCACCTATCGGATCGCAGTCCTTCTTGTTCAGCGGGTTGCGAGACAGACCGAACGGTGTTGGGTCAGGGCCCTTCGGCAATCCGGGACGCGATCCGGAAGATTCGGCCGTCGGCAAGGAGCGCCCACGGGTCGCCGGCCTCTAGCTGGGCCAGCACCTGAGGGTCGCTGGTGAGTTCCTGCAGCTCCGGGTCGGCTCGCAGCGCGCGCAGCCGTGGTCCGAGATCCTGGAGGACTGCCAGCATCTCGCGGCTGAAGACCTCCGGGCTGTCCGCCGCCTCGGCGCTGATGGCGCCCAGGTCCGCCAGTTGATGCCGTAGCTCCCGGTTCTGAACCAGTTCCCGGAAGGCCGGTCGTTGGACGGCGTTATGTGCCTGGCCCTGTTCTACGTAAGTCCAGAAAACGCTGTCGGATTGGAGCGTGCGGAGGGAAGGGTCGCTGGTGACGGACTGCACGACACGCAGCGAGATGGTGGGCCGTGCCATGATGCGCCCGGCCAGGCGTCCCGAGTTTCCGCCCAGGGCTGCCCCGACTGCGCTCTCGATCGCGAGGCTGGCTATACCTGCGACACGCGAGTCTTCCGTTTCAGGAACCACCACGAGTCGCGGGTCTTCGGTCATTTCCCGCGCGGCATCGAGCCAGGTTGCCATAAGCGCCAGGAGAATGACGACGAGTGCGCCGCGCGCACCGCCTAGCAAGCCACCTCCGAGCCGGTCGAGCAGGTCACGGCCCACGGCATGGGCGCGCTCCCGGTCCGCGCGGCGAAGGGGGATGGTGAGAATGGAGAACACGATGGCTGTC